>NZ_LEKR01000031.1:0-53165 GCF_001580555.1 Stenotrophomonas sp. DDT-1 | reverse complement strand
CCCACCCACACCGCCCCGCCATCCCGCGGAATGCCGCTTTGGCTTTGGCCGTTGCCGTTGCGTTGAGCAGGTGCAGGGCTGCAAGCCCTGCAAAAGAACACCCCTTACAGCGGCAGGGGCGCCTGCGCCGGGTCGATCCGCCCTTCGCCGCGGGTGATCTTCTTGAACTCCGCGCGGCTGACCGATACGTAGCGGTCGTTGCCACCGATCTCCACCTGCGGGCCGTCCTGCACGGCGTGGCCATGCTCGTCCACGCGCACGGTCATCGTCGCCTTCTTGCCGCTGTGGCAGATGGTCTTGATTTCCTGCATCTCGTCGGCCCAGGCCAGCAGGTACTGGCTGCCTTCGAACAGCTCGCCGCGGAAGTCGGTACGCAGGCCGTAGCACAGCACCGGAATGCGCAGCTGGTCGACCACCTCGCTGAGCTGCCAGACCTGGGCGCGGGTCAGGAACTGCGCCTCGTCCACCAGCACGCAGCCCATCGGGCCGTTGGCTGCCAGATCCTGCTCCACCCAGCGCTGCAGGTCGGTATCGCGGTCGAAGGCCATGCCGTCAGCGCGCAGGCCGATCCGCGAGGCGACCACGCCGGCGCCGGCACGGTCGTCCAGGCGTGGAGTCAGGATCGCCACCCGCATGCCGCGCTCGCGGTAGTTGTGCGCGCTTTGCAGCAGGGTGGTGGTCTTGCCGGCGTTCATCGCCGAGTAGTAGAAGTAGAGCTTGGCCATCGGCCAATTCTAGTCGCCACCCGGCCCGCCGTCGCGGATCGGCCGTGGCCGGGCGATCACGTGCCGGCTGTCGCGTACCCCGGTGCCAGCAGCGCCGAGGCAACGATGGCCTGGCAGGCGTGGCTCATTGCCCCGATCTGGCCAGCTCCTCGTCCTGCCATTGCCGGTAGGCCACCGGGTCCCAGTAGCGCGCCAACTGGTGCTTTTCCGGTTGCAGCACACGGGCCCCCGCATCGCCACGGCCCTGGCTGCGCATGGCGCCGTTCCAGCCGGCGCGGCTGCCGGTCTGCCGCATGCTGCCGGCCCGCAGTTCACGTTCCAGCCGCGGCGTCGCGGCCGGATCGCCGAACTCGGCATACAGCGCGCGGCCCTCGCGCACCGCGCGCTCGCGCTCGTCGGCGGACAGCGCCTCCCAGAAGCGTTCGCGCTGTACCACCAGCCACTCGGTGCCGCGCTCGGCCGCCAGGTCCATCCATGCATAGCCCAGGGCGCGGTCGGCCGGACCGCCTTGCCCGTTCCAGAGCATGTCGGCCAGCGCTGCCTGTGACAGCTTGTCGCCGTAGCGCGCGGCATTGCGGAAGTCGTTGCGGGCTTCTTCGTGGCGGCCCCGTTCGCGGGCCTGCATGCCGAGCCCACGGAAGCGCAGGTCCGGATGGTAGACGAGGAACTCGTGCGACTGCAGCACGATCGCTTCATAGGCATCCGTGCGCGGCGGCGGGCCGGACCCGGCCGCAGGCACGGCCAGCAGGCCCAGCAGGGTAGCCACCAGCGGGCGGGCGATGATGTTCAAGGACATGGACCACGCTCCTGTGTTCCGGTGTCGACTCAATACCTTACGGCCAGGTGTCATGCAAGTCAGGTCGGCCCGCCGGCACCCCGCTACAATCCTGTCCCCATGCACGGTCTCAATCCCCCCCAAGCCGCCGCCGTCCTGCACATCGAAGGCCCCTTGCTGGTGCTCGCCGGCGCCGGCAGCGGCAAGACGCGGGTGATCGTGGAGAAGATCGCCCACCTGATCGGCAGTGGCCGCTATCCGGCGCGCCGCATCGCGGCGATCACCTTCACCAACAAATCGGCCAAGGAAATGCGCGAGCGCGTGGCCAAGCGCCTGCGCGAGCAGGACGCTGACGAGGTGACCATCTGCACCTTCCATGCGCTGGGCCTGAAGTTCCTGCAGATCGAACATGCCGCCGTGGGCCTGAAGCGCGGCTTCTCCATCTTCGATGCCGATGATGCCGCCGCGCAGATCAAGGACCTGATGCACGGCGCCAAGCCCGATGACATCGAGGACATGAAGAACCTGGTGTCGCGCGCGAAGAACGCCGGGCTGTCGCCCGAGCAGGCGATGGCCGCCGCACGCAGCAACCGCGAGAAGGAAGCGGCCAGCGTCTACGAGCGCTACCAGCTGCGGCTGACCGCGTTCAATGCGGTCGATTTCGATGACCTGATCCGCCTGCCGGTGCAGATCCTGGAAGAGAACCCCGAGATCGCCCTGGCCTGGCGCGAGCGCATCGGCTACCTGCTGGTGGACGAATGCCAGGACACCAACGACGCGCAATACCGCCTGCTCAAGCAGCTGGCTGGTGAGAAGGGCAATTTCACCTGCGTGGGTGACGATGACCAGTCGATCTACGCCTGGCGTGGCGCCAACCCGGAGAACCTGCAGCAGATGGGGCGTGACTACCCCACGCTGGAAATCATCAAGCTCGAGCAGAACTACCGCTGCTCCAACCGCGTGCTGCGCGCAGCCAATGCGCTGATCGCCAACAACCCGCACGAGCACCTGAAGAAGCTGTGGAGCGACCAGGCCGACGGTGAGCGCATCCGGGTCTGGGAATGCCGCAACAGCGAACACGAGGCGGAAAAGGTGGCCGCCGAGATCGCCTTCGTGGCGCAGTCGCGCAACGTGCCGTGGAGTGACTTCTGCATCCTGTTCCGCGGCAACTTCCAGTCGCGGCCGCTGGAAAAGGCGATGCAGCTGCTGCGCATCCCCTACCACCTGACCGGCGGCACGATGTTCCTGGAACGCCAGGAAGTGAAGGACACGCTGGCCTGGCTGCGGCTGCTGGTGAACCCGGATGACGACACCGCGTTCATGCGTGCGGTGCAGTCGCCCAAGCGCGACGTCGGTGCCGGCACGCTGGCCAAGCTGGCCGAGCTGGCCCAGGAAAAGGACATGCCGATGGCGCATGTGGCCGAAACCATCGGTGCCCTGCAGCAGCTGCCACCGCGTGCGGCCAACAGCCTGGCGCGGTTCACCGACATCCTGCGCGACCTGCGTGCACAGATGCGCCAGGTGACGTCCGGCGACATGATCCGCAAGGTGGCCAAGGAATCGGGGTTGCTGAGCGAGCTGCGCCAGCAGGCCAAGGAAGAGGCCAGCTACCAGCGTCGCGCAAACAACATCGAGGAACTGGCGCAGTGGTTCGAGGGCGGCCCGCGCGGTGCAACCGCCGCCGACCTGGCCGGCCAGCTGGCGCTGCTGTCGCGCAGCGACAAGGACGAGGGCGGCAATCAGGTGCGCATGATGACCCTGCACGCTTCCAAGGGCCTGGAATTCCCGTACGTGTTCATCGTCGGCTGCGAGGACGGCGTGCTGCCGCACCAGGTCAGCCTGGACGAGGGCAACCTGCAGGAAGAACGGCGCCTGCTGTACGTGGGCATCACCCGCGCCAAGATCCAGCTGTGGATGAGCTACAGCAAGCTGACGCGCAAGTTCGGCGAACACGTACGCCTGAAGCCGAGCCGGTTCTTCGAGGAGATTCCGGCCGAGGAGATCCAGCGCGACGGTGCTGACCCGGTGGCCGATGCAGCGCGGAAGAAGGAGCGCGCGACGGCGGGGTTGGCCGCGATCGAGGCGCTGTTCGATTGAGGATCGAAAAGCCACTAAAGTGGTATTCCAATCCGTCCGATTGACGCTTCTGGCCTTGAGCCTGCATCGGGTTAAGACCTAGTGTGAGCGCACCCGAAGTGCGCGCCGTGTCCTTCATCGTGTCCAACGACATCCATCCTGTTCTCACCCGTACCTTCCTCGGGCTGGGCCTGGTCCTGCTTGTTTCAGCGCTTCTGGCCTACGTTGGGGCCAGGCGCTTCCTCGATGCGGCGGTCATTGCCGATGGCAGGATCACCCATGTGGATGCCGTCAGCGTTGATCGCGGTGGTTCGCGCACTTCAGGGGTGAAGTTCCTGTACTGGGTGGACTTCACTACCAGCAGCGGGCAAGTGATGCGGTTCTTCGCAGGTCGTACCCGCCATCGTGCCTACATGACGGGCGATCATGTAGATGTGCTGTACCTGCCGGACCGCCCGGACAAGGCCCTGGTGCGTTCGCTCTCATCACCCTGGGGCCTGAGCGTCATACTGGGAGTGACCGGCGGCCCATTCCTGCTGGCGGTGGGATTTATGCACCTGCCGCAGGTGGCGAGGGCATGGCGGCGCAGGCAGCTCCTTCGCCACGGGACACGGGTGCAAGCCAAGGTCCGGGCGATCAAGCGCGATCGCGGAGTATTTTCGGGGGGAAGGCATCCGTTCGTCATCGTCTGCGCCTGGCGCGATCCTGAAACCACTCGATGGCATGTCTTCCACAGTGCGTATCTCTGGGCCGATCCCCGTGCACAGGTGAGTGGGCGTGAACTGGATGTCCATGTCATGCCGGGCAATCCGCGCTACTACCATGTCGATACCTCCTTCATTCGATCAGCGCCGGCACCTGCACGCTGATCGATCAACCCGGCAGCACCATGCCCACCCTCCTCAGATGTTTTTTGCTGTTTTTCTTTGCCGTGGGCCTGCTGATCCTTCTGGCCGCCGCCTGGCTGTTCGTGGACGTCCAGCGTTTCGCGCGCAAGGCCGTTTCCGTAACCGGAACGGTGGTGGCCGTCCGGGCAGAGGATGCCCGGTCGGAAATGGAGGGGATGCCCGCACGTGACATCACCCTGCATCGCCCGGTGGTGAGGTTCCAGACCGCACAGGCGCAGATGATTCAGTTCACCGCGTCCTTTGCTACCGGGGCACCACTGTACGTGGTCGGCGAACAGGTACAGGTGCTGTATCCCGGCGGCATGCCTTCCAAGGCTCGTATCCAGCACCCGGGATTGCGCTGGGGCGCACCGCTGCTGTTGGCGCTGATGGGCATGGGGTTCTGCCTGATCGCCGCATGCGTCCATCGCCTGTGCGTGCGCTACTGGCCGATCCTGTTCGGCCCGCGTGACGGGGCATGTGGCTAGGCTGGGCATCGTAGTGGCCCACTTGGCCTGAGCGTGCTGCACGGCGGGCGCTGGCGTTGCAGAATCGAGGTATTCCTTCCGGAGCCCACCCATGCATCCCATCGAAAGCGAACGCCTGCGGCTGCGCCGCCTGGAACCAGACCGGGATGCTGCGCCGATGCTGGTATTGCTCAATGATCCAGGCTTCGTGCGTTTCATCGGTGATCGCAACGTGCACAGCGAGGAACAGGCGCGGGAGTACATCGCGCTGCGGGTGCTGCACAGCTATGCGTTGAACGGGTTCGGCATGTATGCCATCGAGCGCTTGTCCGATGGCGCGTGGCTGGGCAATGCCGGGCTGGTGCGGCGTGATGGCCTGCCGGGGCCGGACATCGGCTATGCGGTGCTCTCGGAATTTGCCGGGCAGGGCTACGCCGGTGAGGCGGCACGTGCGGTGTTCGCGCATGCACGCGGAGCGCTGGGCCTGCGGGATCTGTATGGCATTACCGATCTGGACAACGTGGTGTCCGGGAAGATCCTGCTGGGCCTGGGCATGCAGGAGCGCGGAGTCATCCAGCTGCCGGGCGTGGACAGCCCGAGCCGGCTGTATGCCACGCCGGGAGCGGCGGAGGTCTGATCCCTGATGTTGGTAGGTGCCGACCGTTGGTCGGCACGATTCAGATGCAGTGCCGACCAACGGTCGGCACCCACCCCCTCAACCGCGCAGTTCTGCCAGCTGCGCCTGCAGCTCGGCCACGGCCGTTTCCAGCTGGGCCACGCGCTCGGCCAGGCCCGGATCGGCCGCATCGCTGCTGCCACCACCACTGCTGGCGTACTTGGCCGCCAGCGCGGCACCATCCACTTCACCGCACAGCAGGTGCATGTAGCGGTCTTCGCGCTGGCCGCTGGCGCGCGGCAGCACCACCAGCAGCGCGCGCTGCTGCAGGCGCTCGATGGCGTGGCGGGCTTCGTCGATATCCGCAAACCGGTACAGACGCTCGCTGCGCGACACCAGCTCGCCCAGGGTCTGTGGGCCGCGCAGCAACAGCAGCGCCAGCAGCACGGTCTGCTGCCGGGTCAGGTCCAGCGCGGCCTGCAGGCGGTGCTCGTAGCGGTCGGCGCGCGAGGAGAAGTGCTGGCGAGCCAGGCCCAGTGCTTCCAGCTGGCGCAGCGCGTGCTGCACGCTGCCGGCGTCGACGTTCATCACCGGCTCGCGGGCGGTCTTCTGGTTGGCGGCCGACTGGGCCGCATTGACCGTCAGCGGGTAGGTGTCCGGTGTGGTTGCCTCCTTCTCCACCAGGCAGCCCAGCAGGCGGGCCTGCACGGCGTCGAGCAGGGGGACGTCGGGGGTCTGGGTGGAATCGGTCATGGCGGCCTCCGGAAGGGCAACGGGTCAACCGCCAAGCATAGCCGTCCCGGGGCCGCCTTTGCCGGTAAAATGCGCCGGTATATCTGATTGCCGGTGAATCCATGCGTCGTCCTGTTTCCCTGTCCCTGACCCTGCTCGCCACTGCGGCGCTGGGCCTGTCCGCCTGCAAGCGCGTGGACGCGCCTGCTGCCGAACCCGCCGCGCCGGAGGCCCCGGCCGCTGCCGCCAAGGCCGATGGCGCGCGTGATGCCACCGCCAACGACAACCTCAACGCCGTGCTGTGGATGCAGCGTGCGCAGGAGTACAGGGCGATCACCGAGCAGACCTACCGGGCCGCCGCCGATCGCCTGGATGCGGCGCTGAAGGAGGCCCACTGGGATGCTCTGGTGCCGGAAGAACGCGGCAACGAGGCCAAGGGCCTGAAGCCGGCCGTGGTGCTGGACGTGGACGAGACCGTGCTGGACAACTCGCCCTACCAGGCGCGCCTGGTGCGCGACGGCAAGGAATACGACGAGCTGAGCTGGGACCAGTGGGTGGCCGAAAAGAAGGCCAAGGCGATCCCGGGCGTGGTTGATTTCGCCAAGGCGGCCAACGCCAAGGGCGTGACCCTGCTGTACATCTCCAACCGTGCCGTGCACCTGAAGGACGCGACCCTGGCCAACCTGCGCGAGCAGGGCCTGCCGGTGGCCGATGACAGCGTGTTCCTGGGCCTGGGCACCGTGGTCGAAGGCTGCGAGCAGGCTGGCAGCGAGAAGAACTGCCGCCGCCGCCTGGCCGGGCAGAAGTACCGCGTGCTGATGCAGTTCGGCGACCAGCTGGGTGACTTCGTGGAAGTGACCGCCAACACCAACGAAGGCCGTGACGCCCTGCTGCAGCAGTACCACGACTGGTTCGGCGAGCGCTGGTGGATGCTGCCGAACCCGACCTACGGTGGCTTCGAGCCGGCGCAGTTCAACAACGATTACAGCCAGTCGCGCCAGGCCCGACACGACGCCAAGCGCGCCGCCCTGGACTACGCACCATGAGCCGCGCGCCACTGCCGCTGCGCGACGACGAGCGCCTGATCTTCGCGCTGGACGTGCCTGACCGCGCGCAGGCGCTGGCGTGGGTCGACCGCCTTGGCGACAGCGTGGCCTTCTACAAGATCGGCATGGAACTGCTCGCCTCCGGCGAGTACTTCCAGGTGCTCGATGAGCTGGCCCGCCGCGACAAGCGCGTGTTCGTCGACCTGAAGTTCTTCGACATTCCGGCCACCGCTGCGGCGGTGATCAAGCGCCTGTCGCAGTGGCCGGTCAGCTACGCCACCATCCATGGTTGGCACCCGGCCATGATGGAGGCGTGCGCGGCCGCCAACAGCGGCGACATGCGCCTGCTGGCAGTGACCGTGCTGACCTCGATGGGGCGCCCCGACCTCGCACAGATGGGCATCGACCGCGAACCGGTGGACGTGGTGGTCGAGCGCGCGCTGGCTGCCCAGGCCGCCGGCATCGATGGCGTGATCGCTTCGGGCCAGGAAGCCGCCCCGATCCGCGCTGCCACCGGCAGCGGATTCTCGATCATCTGCCCGGGCATCCGCCCCGGTGGCCCGGTCGGCGATGACCAGAAGCGTACCGTTGGCGTAGCGCAGGCCTTTGCCGATGGCGCCGATGCCATCGTGGTCGGTCGCCCGATCCGCCTGGCCGCCGATCCGCAGGCCGCAGCGCGGGCGATCCAGCAGGAAATCGCGTCGGCTCTGGCTGCACGCTGAGCCCACCACCGACGCCGGTCACGCTGGCACCACGAACGCCATCCCGATCCATGCGGGATGGCGTTCGCATTTGTGGGGCTGCATCTGTCGCACGCAGCGCCAGCCACGAGAACTGTGCGCACGTTCCCGCTGCGGGCCTCTCCACTGCTCCCCAATCGATGCACCGGTACGGACCGCGGCCGCACCGGTTCCAACCATCGACAGAGGAGTACAGGGAAATGTATCGCAGCACCTCTTTGTTCATCGGCCTGCTGTTGGCCGCGTCTGCCGTACCCGCCATCGCTGCGCCGCAGCTGCGCGATGCGCCGCGCATCATCGGCGGCGAAGCGGCGCCGGCCGACGAGTACCCGTTCATGGTCAGCATCCAGGGCATCTTCGACGGCGATTCGGACCACGACCGCCACTTCTGCGGGGGCACCCTCATCTCGCCCTCGTGGGTGCTGACGGCCGCGCACTGCATGCAGGGCGAAGCGCCTGGTGGCATCGCCGTTGTCGGCAAGGTCACGACCCTGTCCACCGACGCCGCGCCACGACCGTCCAACGTCAAGGCGATCCACGTCCATCCGGCATTCAACAGCGGCAATTCGCTGGAGCACGACGTCGCACTGATCCAGCTCAGCGCACCGTTGGACGGTGCACAGCCGGTGGCACTGCAGCTGCGGCCCGACGCCAGCTATCTCAAGCCGGGCCGTGAATTCACGGTGATCGGCTGGGGAGACACCGACATCGGCGATGGCCGGGTCTATCCGACTCAGCTGCAGACCGCGCAGGTGCCGTTCGTTTCCTTCACCGAATGCCAGCAGGCCTACGGCGGTGAACTGTCACGTGGAAAGGTCATCTGCGCCGGCCGCGAGGGCATCGACAGCTGCCAGGGGGATTCCGGAGGCCCCCTGCTGCTGCGCCTGCGTGAAGGCTGGACCCAGTTCGGTGTCGTCAGCTGGGGCGAGGGCTGTGCGCTGGCCGGCTATCCGGGGATTTATGCCCGAATCGCCGAAAAACACGCCGTAGATTTCATCGAAGCGGTTTGGCAACGCGATTGATACAATAAAATCAAATACATACATGGCATTACGTGAAGTGTTGCCTTAACTTGAGCGGCAGCGTAGGATCGCCGCCATCCGGCCCTCGGGCCGGACATGTGCCACAACACTGTCCTCCGGCCCCGCGCCGGCTTGAAGAGCCTGTGATCCCCGTGATCCGGGCTCTTTTTTTATCCCGGTGGCGGCGCTGGGGTCAGATCCCTTCTGCCCGCAGCAGAGGAGATCTGACCCCCTTGGCTGGAAACCGTGACGTCCCGGCTTGCCGCTGTCACGTCGCAGGCCGCAAGATGCGGGCCGGTCCGGGGAGTCCGAGTGCATGAGCGTGGCGGTGCGAGGAAAGTCTGCGCGTGGATGGGGGCTGGCGGCCATGCTGCTGCTGGCCGTGGCGGGGTGCCGCGAGTCTGCCAACGATCCGGCCAGGCCGGCGGCCGAGCCGGTGGCTGCAGTACAGGCGATGGCGTTGCGCCTGGCCGAAGATGATCTGGTCGGCTACGCAAAGCTGTCGGTGCCGCCGGGCCAGTACCAGCGCCTGCAGCAGGCGTGGGTGGAAGGCCACAGCCAGTGGCCGCTGACCGAGCTGCCACTGGGCGACCAGCTGCTGCCGATGCTGGCCGCACTGCGCAAGCCCGATGCCAGCGCCGAACTGCAGCGCAGCTTCGATCGCCAGCTGGCTGGCCAGGCCGGCGCCGTGCGCCAGGCCGCACAGTCGATGGGCAGCTTCGGCGTGCAGTACCTGCGCCACCAGAAGGGCTACACGCCCAGCCAGCAGGCCCACTACATCGCCCTGGTCGAGACCCTGGCGGGGTGGGCGCAGGCTGCCCCGATCAGCGACCGCGCACGTGCCCGCAGCACCATCGCCGCGCTGGTCGGCGCCGCCAGCAAGGTCGGCTTCGAGGATGAAGCCGGCCTGCAGGCGGCCGGCATGGAAGGCAGCCTGCAGCAGCTGGCGCCGTTCATCCACACCCTCAAGGCGGTGCTGGGCAGCTACGGACTCGGCGTGGACGACGCGCTGCGCAGCGTGCGCGGCGAACTGCTGTCGGTGGAAGGTGACAATGCGCTGGTGCGCCTGCACTACGACCTGGCCGGTCGCGAGATGACCCTGCAGCTGCCACTGAGCCGGCGCGAGGGCCACTGGTACCTGACCCGCACCCTGGCCGACACCGACGCGCTGCTGCGCAAGGCCGATGCGGCCCGCGCGGCTGCGTCGCCAGCACCGGCCGAAGCCCCCGCCGAGGGTGGGGAAGCGGCAACACCGCCGGCTAAGCCATAATGGCGCCGATGTCGAAACAGAACCCGCTGCCGTTCCCCGGCGAAGAATCCCAGTCGACGCCCGCCGATACGGTGCCGGCGTCCCCCTCGACCGGTACCGGCCCGAACCCGGTACCGCCGCCCGCGCACGCGCGTCCGGCCGGCCGCCGTCCTCTGTGGGCCCGACTGCTCGGTCGCCTGGTCGAGCCGTGGCTGTCGCTGAAGATCGAACCGGAAGACCCGGGCCAGTACAACGATGGCCGCCCGGTCATGTACGTGCTGGAAGACTACGGCCTGTCCAACGCGCTGATCCTGGACAAGGCCTGCCGCCAGGCCGGCCTGCCGTCGCCGCTGGTGCCGCTGGCCGGTGATCCGACCGGCCGCAAGCGCGCCTATCTGGCGCTGTCGCGGCGCAGCTCCAGCAACTCGCTGATTCCCGAGCAGCGCGGCGCCAAGACCCACTCCGATTCGCTGGCCAAGGTCCTGCAGGCGCACCGCGTGCGCGATGACCTGGATGTGCACCTGGTGCCGGTGTCGATCTTCGTCGGCCGCGCGCCGGACAAGCAGAGCGGCTGGTTCGCGGTGCTGTTCTCGGAAAACTGGGCGCTGGTGGGCCGCTTCCGCCGCCTGTTGGGGTTGCTGCTGAACGGGCGCAATACCATCGTGCGCTTCGCCCCGCCGATCTCGCTGCGCAGCACCGTCGACGAAGGCCTGGAGCCGGAGCGCACGGTCCGCAAGCTGCAGCGCGTGCTGCGCACCCATTTCCGCCGCATCCGTGAATCGGTGATCGGCCCGGACCTGTCGACCCGGCGCCTGCTGGTGGACCAGGTGCTGGCCGCCGAGCCGGTCCGCGAAGCGATCGCCGCACAGGCCAAGCGCGACAACTCGAAGCCGGCCGATGCCTGGAAGAAGGCACACGCCTACGCCTGGGAAATCGCTGCGGACTATTCCAGCCCGGTGGTGCGCTCGGCCAGCTTCATGCTCAGCCACGTGTGGAACCGCATCTATGCGGGCGTGCTGGTGCACCACCTGGACAAGTTCAAGGCCGCCGCGCCGGGCCACGAAGTGGTCTACGTGCCCAGCCACCGCAGCCACATGGACTACCTGCTGCTGTCCTACCTGCTGTACGACCGTGGCATCGTGCCGCCGCACATCGTCGCCGGCATCAACCTGAACCTGCCGGTGGTCGGCACCCTGCTGCGCAAGGGCGGTGCGTTCTTCATCCGCCGTTCGATCCGTGGCAATGCGCTGTACTCTGCAGTGCTCAGTGAGTACGTCGCGCAGCTGGTGGCCGGTGGCTATTCGCTGGAGTACTTCGTCGAAGGCGGCCGCTCGCGTACCGGGCGCCTGCTGCAGCCCAAGGGCGGCATGATCTCGATGACGCTGCGTGCATTCCTGCGCCAGCCGCGCAAGCCGGTCCTGTTCCAGCCTATCTACATCGGCTACGAGAAGCTGATGGAGGGCGGCAGCTACCTGGACGAACTGTCCGGCCGGCCGAAGGAAAAGGAGTCGATCTGGTCGCTGCTGTGGGGCATCCCCAAGGTGCTCAAGCAAAACTACGGCCAGGTGGTGGTGAACTTCGGCGAGCCGATCGCGCTGAACGACGTGCTGGCCGAGAAGGCCCCGGAGTGGAAGGGCGAGGCGGTGTCCGAGGACGAGAAGCCAGCCTGGCTGTCGACCACGGTGGATACGCTGGCCGAACGCATCCAGGTGCGCATCAACGGCGCTGCCGACGTCAACCCCATCAATCTGCTGGCGCTGGCCCTGCTGTCCACGCCGAAGCACGCGATGGGCGAGGCCGACCTGATCGCGCAGATCGAGCTGTGCAAGACGCTGCTGGTCGAGATGCCGTACTCGGACCGGGTGACGGTGACCCCGCACTCGCCGGAGCGGATCATCGCCCATGCCGAGGAAATCAACGTCCTCACCCGCATCAAGCACCCGCTCGGCGATGTGCTCAGCGTCAGCGGCGACACCGCGGTGCTGCTCAGCTACTTCCGCAACAACGTGGTGCACCTGTTCACCGCCTCGTCGTGGGTGGCCTGCTGCTTCCAGAACAACCGCCGCATGAGCCGTACCGGCCTGGTCCAGCTGGGCCGCACGGTTTACCCGTTCCTGCAGGCCGAGCTGTTCCTGCCGTGGAGCGAGGACGAGTTCGCGCAGCGCATTGACCGCACCATCGATGTGTTCGTGCGCGAAGGCCTGCTGCAGAACGTCAACGATGACGACGGCGGCATCCTGGCACGCAACACCGGGCAGACCGACGAGGTGTTCCGCCTGCGGGCGATCGGCCATTCGCTGCAGCAGGCGTTCGAGCGCTACTACATCGCCATCTCGGTGCTGGTAAAGAACGGCCCGGGCGTGCTCGGTGCGGCCGAGCTGGAAAGCCTGTGCCAGCAGGCCGCGCAGCGCCTGAGCCTGCTCTATGCGCCGGCCGCTCCCGAGTTCTTCGACAAGGCCCTGTTCCGCGGCTTCATCCAGAAGCTGCGCGAACTGCGCCTGGTGTGGCCGGACGAGAACAGCAAGCTGCTGTTCGATGAACGCCTGGATGCCTGGGCCAAGGACGCCAAGTTCATCCTGGGTCGCGAGCTGCGCCACACCATCGAGCGGGTCAGCCCGGAAGCAGCGCGCCCGGACGAGCCTGCGCCGCAGGATTGAAGGCAGCGCCGGCTCCTGCGGTGGGTGTGGACCTTGGTCCACACCTTCCAGCCGTGCCAACCAAGGTTGGCACCCACCAGGACGGTCTTTAGGCCGGCTCGTCGGGAATCTGCAGGCTTTCCAGCCTGGCGATGCAGTCCTTCAACTGCAGCTTGCGCCGCTTCAGGCGCTTGGCTTCCAGTTCGTCCTCGCCGTTGGCCGCCATGCGGGTGATCTGTTCATCCAGCAGGCGGTGCTCGGCGCGCAGGGCGGCGAGGTGCTCGACGATCTCGGCGGGGCTGTAGGTATCCACAGCCTCCGAGCATACACAGCGTTGATGACTGCCGGGAGAGGGGAAACCCGACCCCCGGCCGGGGCGGCTCCGAGCCGTTAGAATGGAACCCATGAGTGCCGTGATTTCCCTTCCCGATCCCCAGCCGCGCGCCGCCCGCGATCCACGCGTGGCCGAGCGCGAGCAGCACAAGCTGGCCAAGCGCCTGCGCCGCCAGGTCGGCGAGGCGATTGCCGACTTCGGCATGATCGAGGCCGGCGACAAGGTCATGGTCTGCCTGTCCGGCGGCAAGGACAGTTACACCCTGCTGGACGTGCTGCTGCAGCTGCAGAAGAAGGCGCCGGTGCCGTTCGAGCTGGTGGCGGTGAACCTGGACCAGAAGCAGCCGGGCTTCCCCGAGCACATCCTGCCGGAGTACCTGGCCGGGCTGGGCGTGCCGTACCACATCATCGAGCAGGACACCTATTCGGTGGTCAGCCGGGTCATCCCGGAGGGCAAGACGATGTGTTCGCTGTGCTCGCGCCTGCGTCGTGGCGCGCTGTACAACTACGCCGAGACCCATGGTTTCACCAAGATCGCGCTGGGCCACCACCGCGACGACATGGTGGCCACGTTCTTCATGAACCTGTTCCACCACGCCAAGCTGGCGGGCATGCCGCCGAAGCTGCGCAGCGACGACGGCAGGCACGTGGTGATCCGGCCACTGGCCTACGTGCGCGAGCGCGACATCGTCGACTACGCGCAGGCACGCCAGTTCCCGATCATTCCCTGCAACCTGTGCGGCAGCCAGGAGAACCTGCAGCGCCGCCAGGTCGGCCTGATGCTCAAGCAGTGGGAAAAGGACCATCCGGGCCGCATCGAGCAGATCGCGCGCGCCATGGGTGAAGTCCGGCCCTCGCAGCTGGCCGACACCACCCTGTTCGACTTCATGGCGCTGGGCCGTCGCGACGACACGCCGCTGCCCGACGCCCATGCCTGGCTGGCCGGCTCCCCGGCCGACGCCGACGCAGATCCCGAGACGCCCACCGTTTAAGGTCGGTCGCCCTTCCTCTTCGCCATCCGGAATTCCATGTTCTTTCGCAACCTGACGTTCTTCCGTTTCCCGACCACCACCGATTTTTCCGAAGTCGATACCCTGCTGCCGCACGCCGTGCTCAAGCCTGTCGGCGCGCTGGAAATGAATTCGCGCGGCTTCATTTCGCCGTTCGGCCGCGAGGAGAAGGAACTGCTGTCCCACCGCATCGCCGAACACCTGTGGCTGACCGTGGGTGGCGAGGACAAGATCCTGCCGGCGGCGGTGGTCAACGACCTGCTCGAGCGCAAGCTGGAGGAGATCGAGGAGAAGGAAGGGCGGCGCCCGGGTGGCCGCGAGCGCAAGCGCATGAAGGACGACCTGCTGCATGAACTGCTGCCGCGCGCCTTCGTGAAGTCTTCGCGCAATGATGCCTTCATCGACCTGCAGCACGGCTACGTGGCGGTGGATACCTCCAGCCGCAAGACCGGCGAGTACTTCATGTCCGACATCCGCGGCCTGCTCGGCAGCTTCCCGGCGATGCCGCTGAACGCCGAAGTCGCACCGCGTTCGATCCTGACCGGCTGGATCGCCGGCGAGCCGCTGCCGACCGGGCTGAGCCTGGGCGAAGAGTGCGAGATGAAGGATCCGGTGGAAGGCGGCGCCGTGGTCAAGTGCCAGCACCAGGAACTGCGCTGCGACGAGATCGACAAGCACCTGGACGCCGGCAAGCAGGTGACCAAGCTGGCGCTGATCTTCGAGGACAACCTGTCGTTCGTGATCGGCGACGACCTGATCGTGCGCAAGCTGAAGTTCCTCGACGGCGCCCTGGACCAGCTGGAGCATGCCGACGAAGACGGCCGCCGTGCCGAGTTCGATGCCCGCTTCGCCCTGCAGAGCGCCGAGATCCGCCGCCTGTTCCTGTTGCTGGAAGAAGCGTTCAAGCTCAGCAAGGCTGACTGAACAGGCAGCCCGACGGTCGCCGGTCATCCGGCGGCCCGAAGCAGCGCTATGCTGGGCGCATGAGCCGTCTGCTGCGCCGCCTGATCACTCCGACCCCGCCCGCCACCGTACAGCGCGACACCGTTCGCCTGCGCCTGGAGGATGCCGAGATCGAGGTGCTGCGCGTGCGCGATCCGCGCGCGCGGCGCATCAAGCTGAGCGTGGACGAGCGTGGCGCGCGGTTGACGTTACCCCCGCGCGCAAGCCTGGTGATGGGCGAACGCTTCCTGGAACAGCACCGCGACTGGCTGGCGCTGCAACTGCGGCAGTACCAGGGCCAGGGCCTGCCGGCACCGCTGCAGCCCGGCGAAGACGGCGTGCTGCCATTGCGCGGTGAACTGTTGCCGCTGCGCTGGCAGGAAGGCCGCTACGCGCGGCTGGAGATCGACGCGCACGGTGCCTGCGTGCAGTGGCCGACCCGTGGTGGTGACGCCACCCTGCGCCGCCTGCTGCGCGAGTTCTATGAAGCGCAGACCCGCGCCGACGTCGGCCGCTGGCTGCCGAAGTACCTGCCCACCCTGCCGCGCGCGCCCAGCCGCCTGCGCCTGAAGGTGATGTCCTCGCA
The DNA here is from genome assembly GCF_001580555.1 of Stenotrophomonas sp. DDT-1. Classification (NCBI taxonomy): domain Bacteria; kingdom Pseudomonadati; phylum Pseudomonadota; class Gammaproteobacteria; order Lysobacterales; family Lysobacteraceae; genus Stenotrophomonas; species Stenotrophomonas sp. DDT-1. The sequence goes on along the minus strand of NZ_LEKR01000031.1, from coordinate 37,323 downwards.
GTGGGGCTCGCTGGCCCCCGATGGCAGCATGGCCCTGGACCTGGCTCTGGTGCTCGGTCGTCCGGAAGCGTTCGAGTACGTGCTGGTGCACGAACTCTGCCACCTGATCCAGCCGAATCATTCGCCCGCGTTCTGGCATGAAGTGGAACAACGCTTTCCCGCCTGGCGCGAACAGCGCGACTACTTCCAGCTGGAAGGGCGCCGCTTGAAAGCCATGCTCCGCCAGCTGCTGTAACTGTAGAGCCGAGCCCACGCTCGGCTGCCGTTGAATGCAGCCGAGCATCGGCTCGGCTCTACAAAAGCGCGCGCAGCGCGCGACCCGCTCCTGCTCTTCCTTCTTTCTTCCGTGATGGGCACACAGGAAACTGTCCGTGGCCGGGCGGGGTGGGTTGCGCAGGGGCGTGAGCCGCATGGATGCGGCGACCGAGCTTACAAGGACGTACTTGCAGCGACCCCTGCGCAATCCACCCCGCCCGGCCGAGCACGGCTTCTGATTTGAACGGCCCACCGCGAGGGGGCGCAGCCGTTGGCCGAAACCCTCACCCCGCCCGCAATGCCGCCGCGGTCGCCCACCGCGCCGCCACCCGCGGCGCGGTGATGCACACCGCCTGGTCGGTCACCGTTGTCACCGCGCGCTCCAGCAGCTGGATATCGGCCTCGTGCTGGCGTGCCACATGCGGGTCCTCGAAGAAGATCGCGCGCTGGCAGCGCCCCTCCAGCACACGGTCGGCAATCTGCGCATCGCCGCCCATCGGGCCACTCTGGTAGCGCGTCACCCACGGCGTATCGCTGGGCCAGCCGCGGCTCCAGGCCAGTTCGTTCAAGCGCTGGCCGGTGGTGCCGGTCGCCACGCGCTCGCCGAACCGTGCCAGCACATCGAAGTGCTCGTCAGCGAAGGCCAGCATTGCCGGCTTCATCGCGTCGTGCGCGATCAGCGCCAGCGTCTGGTGCTGGAAGGCATGCAGATCGTCGGCACCGGCATCAGCGGCCAGCCCGGCGTGGACGCGTTCCACCTCGATCCAGTCACGCGCAGTGGCCACGGTTGAAATGAACGGCTTGCCGTGGATCACGCACTGCCGCTTGAGCGCGGTTGCCTCCGGAAACACCGAGGAAGGATCGACCGGGTCGATCAGGTAGATCGCGCCGTCCAGGGTGCGCTCCGGCCCCATGCCAACCACTTCGGCCACCAGTTTCATCAGGCCACCCTCGCGTCCGTAGGGATACCGGTGCAGGCCGCCGTAGCCGGCCAGGAAGCCCTGCCGTTCGATCGCATCGTGGGTGCGCCCGACCGCGTGCAGCGATACCCCCAGTTCACGCAGCCCGGCCTCGCTGGCACGCAGCCAGCGGAACAGCGCGGCGCGCGCATCGTGGTGATGGAGACGGTTGGCGGCCAGGCCGATACGCATCGAGCGCTCCGTAGGGACGGGTAGAAGCGGCAGTGTATGTCGGCATTCGCCGATAGGGATGTTTTTCCAATTTTTCTCATTGTCGCGGAAGCGCGCCTCGCTAGCGTGGCTGGCAGCGGTACCGCTGCGCGGCCGTGGTTCCTGCCCGCGAAATGAGGATGTCTACCGTGAATGTCGCCGGCCGCCGCGCCGTCGCCGCTGTCATGGCATCGCTGTTGCTGCCCGGCATCGCTGCTGCGTCCGGCTGTGCGAGTCCACTGCAGGTGGCATGGCGTTCCGATCGGCCGCCGCTGTCATACAACGCGCAGGGCGACCTTGCGGGGTTGGCTGCGGATTACCTGCCGCTGCTGGGCCCGCAGGCAGTGCAGCATGCGCAGCCATTGCCCGCAGCGGTGCTCACCGATGACCCGCTGCCGGCTGGCACCCAGGTGCTGCTGGGCTGGCCGCGCGCACAGCTGCCGACCGGCTGGGTGGCCAGCAGCCCCTACCTGGAAGTGCCACAGGTGATCGTGCGGCGCGAGGGTGCAGCGCCAGTGCTGGGGTTGGAGGGACTGCGTGGCCGCAGCGTGGCCAGCCCGGACCGGTTGCCGCTGGAGGCACTGCTGGCCGAACAGGCCCCAGGTGCGCAGCTGCTGGCACCGGCGCCGCTGGACCACGCGCTGTCACTGCTGCGCGCCGGGCTGGTCGATGCCGTGGTGGCCAATCTCGCTGAAGTCGAAGCCGCGCTTCGCGCCGTGCCGGGTGACCCTCTGGTGATCGCAGCACCCGCGGGCTTCGGCGATGCACTGGTGCTGGCCGCCGTACCGGCCTGTGCCGCGGTGGTCGCTGCCTTCGACCGGGAGCTGCAGCGGGAGGGCGATGCACGTCGGGCGTCGGTTCGCAGTGCCTGGCTGCCGGAACTGCCACGTGCGCGGCCCGCCGGTTCGGCACTGCGCTGGCTGGTGCCGGTGTCGCTGATCCTGCTCGCGCTCATACTGCTGCATGCCTTCGGCTACTGGCGCGTGCATCGCGAGAGCGTGCGTCGCCGGGTGCTGGAGCAGCGCTTGCATGAAGTCACCGCGAACCTGCCGGCGGTGGTCTACCAGGCGCGCCGTTCGGCAACCGGCCACTACAGCCTGGCGCAGATCGCCGGCGACGTGCAGGCACTGTTCGGCGTAGCCGTGGAGACTGAGCGGATCGACCATCTGCAGCTGCTGGCGGCCGTGCATGCCGGTGACCGCAGCCGGGTGATGGCGAGCATCGAAGCGGCCGCGCTCGTACGCGGTCCGATCGACGTTACCTTCCGCACCCGGTCGGCGCAGGGCTGGCGCTGGGTCCGATCACAGGGACGACCGTTGCCGTGCGATGACAGCAGCGTGGAGTGGAGCGGCTACTGGATGGACGTCAGCGAAGCCCAGGCGCGCGCAACGGCGTTGGCCGAGGCGCGCCGCGCGGCCGAGCAGGCGGCGCTGGCCAAGGGCCATTTCCTGGCGACCATGAGCCACGAGATCCGCACGCCGATGAGCACCTTGCTGGGCATGCTGGAGCGGCTGGCTGGCACGGACCTGGATGCGGGCCAGCGGCAGGTGCTGACCACCGTCGGTGACGCAGCGCAGATGCTGCGGCAGATCCTCGACGATGTGCTGCACAGCCAGCGCCTGCAGCCGGCGCCCCTGCAGCTGCGTCCGACCGATCTGGCGGCGCTGGTGCACGCGGTGCAGCAGCTGTTGATGCCCGTCGCGGCCAGCCGCGGGCTGCACCTGTGCAGCGAGATCGACCCGACGTTGCAGCCCTGGTCGCTGGCTGACGGGCTGCGCCTGCGGCAGGTCCTGTTCAACCTGGCCGGCAATGCGCTCAAGTTCACCCTGCAGGGAAGCGTGGTGTTGCAGGTCCGCGTGCTGCAGCAGCGCGACGGCGGCCAGCGACTGCGCCTGCAGGTGACCGACACGGGCGTGGGCATCAGCGTGGAGCGCCAGCAGGCGGTGTTCGCCGCCTATGAACAAGCCGAGACCTCGACCACGCGCCGTTTCGGCGGCAGTGGCCTGGGGCTGTCGATCTGCCGGGAGCTGGCGGCATCGATGGGCGGGCAGCTGCACCTGCGCAGCGTGCAGGGCAAGGGCACCACGGTAGGGCTGGATCTGGATCTGGCGGCCTCTGTGGCAGCCAGGGACGCACCAGTGCCCGCGAGGGCTGCGCCGCGGGCGCTGCCGCCGGCGCGGGTGCTGGTGGCCGAGGATCATCCGACCAACCTGCAGTTGCTGGCACAACGCCTGTGCGAGCTGGGACTGCAGGTGCACGCCTGCGGCGACGGCCTGCAGGCCTGGGAGGCCTGGCAGGGGCAGCCGTTCGACCTGGTGATCACCGACTGCCACATGCCGCACATGGATGGCTTCGCGCTGGCGCGCGCGATCCGTCGCGATACCCACGCTGCCCGTGCTCCGGTGCCGATCATTGCGTTGACCGCCAGCGTGCTGGAACGCACGCGCGAGGCCTGCCGTGAAGCGGGCATCGACCACTTCCTGGCCAAGCCAGTGGAGGCGCACGAACTGCGCGCGCTGCTGGAAGTGCTGCTGTTGCCGGACTCAGTGCGCCAGTAGGCGGACGATGCTCGCAGCGGCGTCGCGGCCTTCGGCCACCGCGGTTACCACGAGATCGGCACCACGCACCGCGTCGCCACCGGCGAACAGGCGTGGATGCGCGGTCTGGAACGGCAGGCGGTCCTTGCCACCGGCGAGGATGCGGCCATTGGGCTGGCCTTCCACCCCCAGTTCCGCCAGCCACGCCGGCACGCTCGGCGAGAAGCCGAAGGCGATGATCACCACGTCTGCCTCCAGCAGCGACTCACTGCCTTCGATCGGCACCGCGTTCTGGCGGCCATTGGCATCGGGCTCGCCCAGCCGGGTCTCGACCACGGTCACGCCGATCACCTCGTCGTCGGCGCCGGCTTCGATCGACAGCGGCTGCCGGTTGAACAGGAAGCGCACTCCTTCCTCGCGTGCATTGGCGACTTCGCGCGCGCTGCCGGGCATGTTGGCTTCGTCGCGGCGATAGGCGCAGGTGACCTTGGCCGCGCCCAGCCGCACCGCGCTGCGCACGCAGTCCATGCCGGTATCGCCACCGCCCAGAACCACCACACGCTTGCCGTTGAGGTCGGGCAGGGCGATGGTGTCTTCCCAGCCGGCGATCGGCCGGCCCTTCGGGTCATCGCCGCCAACGATGCGGCTGTTCTGCACCAGGAACGGCAGCGCCGGCAGCACGCCCTTCAGGTCCTGGCCGACCAGGCCACCATCGGTATAGCGGTAGGCGCCGGTGCCGACGAACACCGCATCGTGGGTCTCCAGCAACTGCTGCACGCTGAGGTCACGGCCGATCTCCACGCCGAGGCGGAACTGCACGCCCATGCCTTCCAGTACTTCACGGCGGCGATGGATCACGTCCTTGTCCAGCTTGAAGCTGGGAATGCCGAACTGCAGCAGGCCACCGATCTGCTCGTAGCGGTCGTAGACCACGGCGGCAATGCCGGCGCGTGCCAGGCGGTCGGCACAGGCCAGCCCGGCCGGGCCGGCACCAATCACCGCCACACTGTGGCCGGTCGGCTGCACCGCGCCCAGGTCCGGGCGCCAGCCACTGGCCAGTGCGGTATCGACGATGTACTTCTCCACCGCGCCGATGGTGACCGCGCCGAATTCCTCCAGCGTGCAGCTGCCTTCGCACAGCCGATCCTGCGGGCAGACCCGGCCGCACACTTCCGGCAGCGGATTGGTGCTGTGGCACAGCGTGGCGGCCTCGTGGATGCGGTTTTCCTGCACCAGCTGCAGCCACTGCGGAATGGCGTTGTGCACCGGGCACTTCCAGCTGCAGTACGGGTTGCCGCAGTCCAGGCAGCGGCCCGCCTGGTACTGGGCGTCTTCCTTGCCGAACTTGCCGTACAGCTCGCCCCAGTCGCCGGACGTGCGCAGTTCCACCGGGATGCGCTGCGGCATGGTGCGGGGCAGGTCGAGGAACTGGAAGGCGTGCTTGCGGCTCATGGCGGACTCTGTGGTGTTTTCCGGATGCCGGCCAGCGGCCGGCACTACGTGATCCTGGGTTGCCGGCCAGCGGCCGGCACTACCGTCAGGCGGCGCGGCGCAGGGTTTCGGTCAGCGACTCGATGCTGGCGGCCTTGGGTTTGACCAGCCAGAACTTGCCGATGTAATCGCGGAACTCGTCCAGGATCTGCTGCGCCCAGATGCTGCCGGTCAGCTCGCGGTGGCGGCCGATCAGGCGGTGCAGGTGCTGACGGTAGTTCTCGAAGCCTTCGGCGGACACGCGATGGATGTCGATCAGCTCGTGGTTGTAGCGGTCGACGAAATCGCGGTCCACGTCCAGCACGTAAGCCAGGCCACCGGTGAAGCCGGCGCCGAAGTTCAGCCCGACCTTGCCCAGCACCAGCACCACGCCGTCGGTCATGTACTCGCAGCAGTGGTCACCGGCACCTTCCACCACCGCCAGCGCGCCGGAATTGCGCACCGCGAAGCGTTCGCCGGCACGACCGGCGGCGAACAACTCGCCACCGGTAGCGCCATACAGGGAGGTGTTGCCGATGATGGCGGTGCTGCGAGCCTCGAAGCGGGCGCCACGCGGCGGACGCACCACCAGCCGGCCGCCGGCCATGCCCTTGCCGACGTAGTCGTTGGCTTCCCCTTCCACTTCCAGGTGCAGGCCACCGACGTTGAAGGCACCGAAGCTCTGCCCGGCGCTGCCGCGGAAGCGCAGTTCAAGCGGTGCTTCGGCCATGCCCTGGTTGCCGTGCGCGCGCGCCACCGCGCCGGCCAGGCGGGTGCCGATGCTGCGGTCGGTGTTGTGGATCAGGAAGCGGTGCTCGCCGCCGCGCTTGTGCTCGATGGCCGGTGCCAGCAGCCCATCCATCTGCGTGGCCAGGCTGTCCGGTGATTCGTACAGGCGCTGCGCGGCGCAGTGGCTGCCTTCGTAGCGGCTGTCGGCCAGCAGCCGCGACAGGTCCACGCGCACGCCGTCACGCGGCGCGGCCTCGATCTGCCGCAGCAGGTCGGTGCGGCCGACGATCTCTTCCAGCGAACGCACGCCCAGGTACGACAGCCAGCCGCGCACTTCCTCGGCCAGCAGCCGGAAGAAGTTCTCCACACGTTCGGGCTGGCCGGTGAAGTGGTTCTCGCGCAGGCGCTCGTCCTGGGTGGCGACGCCGGTGGCGCAGTTGTTGAGGTGGCAGATGCGCAGGTACTTGCAGCCCAGCACGATCATCGGCGCGGTGCCGAAGCCGAAGCTGTCCGCTCCCAGCAGCGCGGCCTTGACCACATCCAGGCCGGTCTTCAGGCCGCCATCGGTCTGCAGCAGGGTGCGCCCGCGCAGGTCGTTGGCCAGCAGCGCCTGATGCGCTTCGGCCACGCCCAGTTCCCACGGCACGCCGGCATAGCGGATCGAGCTGACCGGCGACGCACCGGTGCCGCCGTCATGGCCGGAGATGGTGATCAGGTCCGCACCGGCCTTGACCACGCCTGCGGCAATCGTGCCGACGCCGGCATGGCTGACCAGCTTCACCGACACCAGCGCGGTCGGGTTGACCTGCTTGAGGTCGTAGATCAGCTGCGCCAGGTCTTCGATCGAATAGATGTCGTGGTGCGGTGGCGGCGAGATCAGGCCGATGCCCGGACGCGCATAGCGCAGGCGTGCGATCAGCTCGTTGACCTTGTGCCCCGGAAGCTGGCCGCCCTCGCCGGGCTTGGCGCCCTGCGCGACCTTGATCTGCAGCACTTCGGCATTGACCAGGTATTCGGCGGTGACGCCGAAGCGGCCCGAGGCGACCTGCTTGATCTTGCTGCGCTTCGCGGTGCCATAGCGTGCGGGATCTTCGCCGCCTTCGCCGGAATTGCTGCGGCCGCCGAGGCGGTTCATGGCGATGGCCAGTGCCTCGTGCGCTTCCGGCGACAGCGCGCCGAGGCTGATCGCTGCGGTATCGAAGCGCGGGAACAGGGCGCTGGCCGGGGCGACCTCGTCCAGCGGCACCGGCATTGCGGCCGGCACCAGTTCCAGCAGGTCGCGCAGCGCCGAGGGCGGGCGCGCGTGCACCGCATCGCAGTACTGCTGCCACGCACGCGGGTCACCGCTGCGCGCGGCGCGCTGCAGGGTGGTGACCACGTCGGGGTTGTACATGTGGTACTCGCCGCCGTGCACGTACTTCAGCAGGCCGCCCACGTCCACGCCCTGCTGCGCATCCCAGGCCTGCGCGCACAGCTCGCGCGCGTCGGCATCCAGGCGTGCGAAGCCGGCGCCGCCGATGCGCGAGGCGGTGTCCGGGAAGCACATGTCCACAACCTCGGGTTCCAGGCCGATGATTTCGAACAGCTGCGCGCCGCGATAGCTGGCCACCGTACAGATGCCCATCTTCGAGATGATCTTCGACAGGCCCTTGTAGATGCCCTTGCGGTAGCGGCGGCCGATCTGCGACTGCTCGCCGCCCTTGCTGAGCTTGAGGATGCCACGTCGGCCCAGGTCGAACAGGGTCTGGTAGGCCAGGTACGGATACACCGCGGTGGCACCGAAGCCGAGCAGGCAGGCCATGTGGTGCGGGTCGCGCGCGGTGCCGGTTTCGACGATCAGATTGACGTCGCAGCGCAGCCCCAGCCGCGAGAGGTGGTGGTGGATGGCGCTGGTGGCCAGCAGCGCATGCACCATCGGCCGACCGGCCACCGGGTAGCGGTCGGACAGCAGCAGCATCACCATGCCCTCGCGCGCGGCCTGTTCGGCCTCGGCACAGATGCGCTCGATGCCGGCACGCAGGCCCTCGTCTTCGCTGTAGGACAGGTCGAGCAGGCGGTTGGCCTGCACGTACTGGTCCATCTTCAGCAGCTGGCGCAGCTTGCGCTGGCTCAGCACCGGCGAGTTGAGGATGACGTGGTTCACCGTCTCCGGGCCGGCATGGAAGATGTTGGTCTCCTTGCCGAGCTGGGTGGACAGGGACATCGCGCAGTCTTCGCGCAGCGGATCGATCGGCGGGTTGGTGACCTGCGCGAAGGCCTGGCGGAAATAGTCGTACAGCGGACGGCTGCGCTGGCTCAGCACGGCCATCGGTGTGTCGTCGCCCATCGAGCCGGTGGCTTCCTGCTCGGTCTCGGCCAGTGGCCGCAGCACCTGTTCCACTTCCTCGCTGCTGAGCTGGTAGAGCTTGTGGTAGCTGCGCAGGGTGGCTTCGTCGAACGGCTCTTCCACCAGCGACGGGTCGATCAGTTCGGTCTGCAGGTAGGTCACGCCCTGCTGCAGCCACTGCTTGTACGGCGCGCGGCCGCGGTTGATGCGGTCCACCGCATCCGAATCGAGCAGGTCGCCGCGCTTGAGGTCGATGGCCACCATTTCGCCGGGGCCGAGCTTGCCCTTGCGCACCACGCGCTCGGTCGGCACTTCCCACACGCCGGCTTCGGAGGCGACCAGGAAGTGGCGGTCGGCGGTCAGCATCCAGCGCGCCGGGCGCAGGCCGTTGCGGTCCAGCGTGCACACCGCGTAGCGGCTGTCGCAGGCGACGATGCCGGCCGGGCCGTCCCACGGCTCGCTGTTCAGGCCGTGGAACTCGTAGAAGGCCGCCAGGTCCGGATCCTTGAACTCCAGCGACTGGGTGGCCGGCGGCACCAGGATGCGCAGCGCCTGGATCAGTTCCATGCCACCGGCGACCATCAGCTCCAGCATGTTGTCCAGGCTCTGCGAGTCCGAACCATGCATGGAGATCACCGGATCGAACTCGGCGATGTCGAAGCGCGGCGTCTTCCATACCTTGCTGCGCGCCTGCGCCCAACGACGGTTGCCTTCGATGGTGTTGATCTCGCCGTTGTGGGCGAGCATCCGGAACGGGTGCGCCAGCGGCCAGCGCGGCAGCGTGTTGGTGGAGAAGCGCTGGTGGAATACGATCGCGCTGGAGGCCAGTTCGCGGCGCTGCAGGTCGGGGAAGAAGCGGCTGAGCTTGTCCGGCAGCACCATGCCCTTGTAGCTGATCGCATCCGGGGTGAGGGTGGTGACGTAGAAGTCGGCATGGTCGCGCAGCTGCTGTTCGCTGCGGCGACGGGCCAGGAACAGCGCCAGCGCGAAGCCGGCATCATCCTGGCCGACGCCGGCATCGACGAACACCTGCTCGATGCGTGGCAGGGTGTCGCGCGCCAGCTGGCCGCAGACGCTGTCGTCGGTGGGTACCTCGCGCCAGCCGGCGACCTTGCAGCCGACCGCTTCGACCTGCGCCTGCAGCTGCGTGCGGCAGGCGTGTGCAGCCTCGGCATCGTGCGGCAGGAACACCAGGCCGGCAGCGAAGCGTGCGGCGACGGCGATGCCGGCTTCACTGGCTAGCAGTTTCAGGAACGCATCGGGGCGGCGCAGCAGCAGGCCGCAGCCATCGCCGGTCAGGCCATCGGCGGCGACGCCGCCGCGGTGGGTCATGCGCGAAAGCGCGGCGATGGCGGTATCAACCAACAGGCGCGAAGGTTGATCGTCGAGCTGGGCGACCATGCCAAATCCACAGGCATCGCGCTCGGAGCGCGGGTCGTAAAGCCCTTGGCGGTTGCGGGGGGCCATCTCTACCTCGATGCGTATAGGGTTGGCGGCGACACTCGTCCCCGCTCATTCCCTGGAGCGCATCGTGAGGCCACCGGATGCCTCGACTAGATCACAGGTTGCTGCAGCGCCGCAATACACGGTTGCAGGTGCAACAGAACGCGCCGGCAACCCCGTGCCGGCGCGCGGTCGAACTCAGCCGCAGCGCACGCCGCTGACCAGGCCCTTGTCGTCCACTTCGATGTTCAGGCGGTCGCCGAGGAACTCCATGGTGGCGACGTCATTGGGCTTCATGACGCGCAGCTGGTGGGCACCGGCATCTTCCTGCGCCTGCTTGCCCAGCGCGTCGGCGTAGGCCTGGCCGACCAGGCTCTGCACCTGGCTGGCATCGCAGGTGCCGACCGGCGGTGCCTCGGTGGCCTTGCCGGTTTCGTCGGCCGGCGCCTTGGCGGCTTCGGCCGCCTGCTGGGCATGGGCAGTGGCCGAATCCTGTTCATCCAGCGCCGGAGCCTGGCAGGCGGTCAGGGCCAGCACGGCAGGCAGCAGCAGGGCGGAGAGCGAACGGGCGCGAATCGGGAACGACATCATGACTCCGGAAGGGATTGTGAAAGCCCGAGCATAGCGGCGAACCGACCCTCACGTGTTTGTCTTCTGTTATCGACAGGTTCGCGGCATCGCGACGGCGACACTGCGGTCATGCCAACCTCCTCTACCCCCGAACGACAGGCCGCGCGCGCGGCCGGCCTGCGCTATGTCGATGACACCCAGCCAGGCATCAGCCGGCGCCGCGCCGGCAAGGGCTTCAGTTACCGCGATGCCGATGGCCACGCGGTTCGCGATGCCGCCACCCTGCAGCGCATCCGTGCGCTGGCGATTCCACCTGCGTATACCGCTGTGTGGATCTGTGCCCACGCCAATGGCCACCTGCAGGCCACCGGCCGCGACGCGCGTGGACGCAAGCAGTATCGCTACCATGCCGATTGGGCGAAGGAGCGCGATGCCGGCAAGTTCGACCGCATCATCGCCTTTGGCGAGGCGTTGCCCACGCTGCGGCGGCGGCTGTCGCGCGATCTGAAGCAGCCCGGCTTCCCGCGCGACAAGGTGCTTGCGGTGGTGGTGGCCCTGCTGGCCGACACCCTGGTGCGGGTGGGCAACGAAAGCTATGCACAGGAAAACAAATCCTACGGGCTGACAACGCTGCGCAACCGCCACCTGGACCTGCTGCGCGGCGGCCGCGTGCGAATGCGCTTCCGGGGCAAATCCGGGCAGTTGCACGAGGTGGTGGTGGGCGATCGGCGGCTGGGCACGCTGGTACGCGGCATCCAGCAGCTGCCCGGGCAGGCGCTGTTCCAGTACCGCGACGACGAAGGCGCGCTGCAGCCGGTGGATTCCGGCGCGGTGAACGACTACCTGCGCGAGGTGATGGGCGAGGACTTCACCGCCAAGGACTTCCGCACCTGGGGCGGCACGCTGGCGGCGGTACAGGCATTGGCCGCCACCGAACTGCCGGAACCGGCCAGCCAGCGCGCGCTGGCCAGGGCGCAGCGCGAAGTGGTCTGCCAAGTGGCGGCACGGCTGGGCAACACGCCGGCCGTGTGCCGCAAGGCCTACATCGACCCGTGCGTGTTTGCCGGCTGGGAGCGCGGTGAGCTGGCCTCGCTGGCCGGCCTGCGCGGCCCGCGGCAGTGGGAGCAGGCCACGCTGAAGGTGCTGCGCCGGGCGCGGCGGCTCAGTCGCAGTCGTCAGCCGCAGTAGATCGCAACGATGTTGTTGGTCCGGCCCTTCTCGATGGTCAGGCGGTCGCCGCCTTCGCTGGCCGGCGGCACCCGCGGACCGTCATGGCGCAGTACCCGTACGTGCAGGCTGTCGCTGTCCACGCGTGCGCGGGCCACGGTGGCGTCCGAGGCGGCCAGGCCCACCGCGCCGCGCACCCTGTCGCTGTGGCACTGGCCGGAAATCACGCCGTCGATCGGCTGCACCTGGGCCATCGGCGTGCTGCTGCAGGCGGCAAGGGCAAAGCAGGCGGCGGCGGTGGCGATGGCATGTTTCATGGAGGCACTCCTTGTTTGATTGCGTGCAGGGTGCGACGTCAGACGTGGTGGCGGAATGAATGTCGTGCACATCGTGGACACGGCGCGCTCACCGCCGCCAACAGCGTGGGTGGAGACACTGCAGAAGCGGCATGGGCCGCCCCCCGGTAGTGCCGGCCGCTGGCCGGCAGCCCCTTTCCCTCCCGAGGAGACCTGCATGGCCACCACCAGGAAGACCCCCGCCCGCCGTAAGGCATCGCCGAAAGTGCGTAAAGGCAGCACCCCGACCAAGGCGGTCGCCGACCCTGATCGCCCGCGCGTGGTGAAGACCGCAACCCGCAAGGCAGCCGCCAGTGATCCACGGGCGGCACGCGTCGCTGCACGGCAGCGGCGCCTGCAGGACCAGGAGAAGGCCAAGGACGCCCGCGCGGCCAAGAAGGCAACAAAGAAGACCGCGACCCAGGCCGGCGCGCGCCGGCAGCCGGAGGCGATGCCGGCGCAGCAGCTGGCCAAGCCCGGGCACGAGCACGAACTGGAGCTGGCGCCCCGTTTCCTTGCGCCCGACTACGCGGGCAGCGGCAAGCTGCAGGGCATGCGTGCGATCGTCACCGGTGGCGACTCCGGCATTGGCCGTGCGGTGGCAGTGTTGTTCGCGCGCGAAGGTGCGGATGTGGCGGTACTGCACCTGGACGAGGCCGAAGACGCGGACATCACCCGCCAGCACGTGGAACGCGAAGGCGGCCGCTGCGTGGTGATCGCCGGCGATGTGCGCGATCCGCGTTTCTGCAACAAGGCCGTCAAGCAGGTGGCCAAGGCGTTCGGCGGCATCGACATCCTCGTCAACAACGCCGCGTTCCAGCTGCACTGCGAGCGCCTGGAAGACCTGGAAGACGCGCACCTGCAGGAAACCCTGCAGACCAACATCGGCGGTTACATCCAGATGGCGCGTGCGGTACTGCCGCATCTGGGCGAAGGCGCCAGCATCATCAACACCGGCTCGGAAACGGGGATCTTCGGCAGCAAGGCGCTGATCGACTATTCCGCCACCAAGGGCGCGATCCATGCATTCACCAAGGCGCTGGCCAGCCAGCTGCTGCCGCGCGGCATCCGCGTGAACTGCGTGGCGCCGGGGCCGGTATGGACGCCGCTGAACCCCGCCGACAAGCAGGCCGAAGACGTGGCGGAGTTCGGCAAGGACAGCGACATGGGCCGGCCTGCACAGCCGGAAGAGCTGTCGCCCGCCTATGTGTTCCTGGCCTCGCCGGCCTGCGCCAGTTACATCAGCGGGGTGATCCTGCCGGTGATGGGTGGGCCACGGGGCTGAGCCGACGGTAGTGCCGGCCGCTGGCCGGCAGCCTCAGGGCACGGTCACCGCAGGCGCATAGAGATCGGCAATGCGCGGAATGAACTGCTGTGGATTGGCGCCGACCAGATTGGTCAGCACCACCACCGCGACGTCGCGGTCGGGATACACGACGAAGGCCGAGCGCGCACCGCCGATGCCGGCCACCTGAAGGTCGGGCGATGCGCGTAGTACCGCCCAGCCACCCGCCCACGGGCCGGCACGGCCATCCGCCAGGCGCTCTGCGCTCCACATCCGCCGCAGGGCCGTCTCCGGTAACAGCCGGCCTTCGGTCAGCGCGACCAGCCAGCGCGCAGTGTCGTCGGCGGTGGTGAGGATGCCGCCGCCAGCCCACAGCGAAGGCGGTATGTCGTAGAACCAATGCGACAGGCGGGACGGCGCGTCTACAGCGTCGGTGGCACGCGGGGCCAGGCTGTACATCGTCGCCGCATCCGGAATCAGGTCGTAGCTGTCGCCGAAGGTGGTGCGGGCCATGCGCGCGCTGCTGAACTGGCCGGTGGCGAGGAAACGTTCGTAGGGCATGCCGGATTGCTTCGCGATGATTCGTGCCAGCAGTACGTAGTTGGTCTGGTTGTAAGCGAAGCGCTGCCCGGGCACCGCTTCCAGCGGTCGAGCTGTCACCGCCGCCCATGCCTGTGCTTCGGAACCTCCGCCCAGCAGCCCGTTCGCATCAAGGATGTCCGGAAGGCCGGAGGTATGCGCCAGCAGCTGGTGTACGCGTACGTCTCTCCACGCTGGCGGAAGATCACCCAGATATCGCGAGGCGGGCGCGTCCAGATCCAGTTGCCCCTGTTGCGCCAGCTGTGCGGCAGCCACGCCGGTGAACGCCTTGGTGGCCGAGTTGAGGGGGAAGCGGGTGTCGCGCGAGGCAAGCACACCGTTTTCGACATTGGCCAGGCCATAGGCTTCGGAGAGCACGATCTGCCCTTGCCTGACCACGGCAACCTGCAGCCCGGGAATGCGCTGCTCCAGCATGATCTGGCGGATCAGGCGGCGGGTCTGGTCGTTGGCCTGGTCCTGGCTGGCGGAGATGGCGGCGAAGGGCAGGGCACTGATGAGCATGAGCACGACTCGAAGCGTTGGGCGGAACATGCGGAATTCCCGTGGGCACTGGGGGATCGGATGCAGCCGGCGCGTCAAAGGTTTAAGCGCGCGGTGTGCCTACCGTTCGTCGGCCCATGACTTCCGGGGGGTTGACTACAGATGTCGTCAAGCTGACAGTGACGACACGTGTAGTCAAGGGAGTGGTGTCATGCGTGGCAAGACGATCGGGGACCAGGAACTGGCCCTGCTGCAGTACATCGATGAACATGCGCCGGCCAGTGTCGGCGAGGTCGCCAGTGGCTACGCCGAGCCCCGTGGCCTGGCCCGTTCCACCGTGCTGACGATGATGGAGCGCCTGCGGGCGAAGGGGTATCTTCAGCGCCAGCAGCAGGACGGCGTCTACCGCTACCAGGCCACCCGTGGCCCGGAGAGCGTGCTGCAGGGTGCCGTGGCGCAGTTCGTCGACAACACCCTGCAGGGCTCGGTGTCGCCGTTCGTGGCCTATCTGTCGCAGCGGCAGAAGGTCAGCGACAACGAGCTGGCCGAACTGGAAGCGCTGGTCGCCCAACTCCAATCGCGTCGCCACGAGGGCTGAGTCATGGACACCACGATGCTGATCCCGATGCTGGAACGCCTGGGCTGGACCAGCCTGCAGACCGTGCTGCTGGTGGCGCTGGTGTACGGCCTGTGCCGCGCGCTGCCGTCGCTGTCGGCGGCGACCCGCTGCCGCCTGTGGTGGCTGGTCTCGCTGCAGGCCGTGCTCGGCCTGTTCTGGAGCCAGCCGTTGCAGTTGGCCTGGCTGCCTGCCCCGCAGGCGGTGGCGACGACCGCGACCGACGTGGCCGCTGACATCGTCTACCCGCTGGCCCCGGAGGCCTCGGCACAGTTGCTGGCCGCGATGCCGATGCCTGCAGCGGACGCACCGGCAGTGGCGTGGTGGGCCGTCGCATTGGCCGCGCTGTGGGCATCTGGCGTGCTGCTGATGGCGCTGCGTACCTTTGGTGAGTGGCGTCGCTGCCGCGCGCTGCTGGCAGCGGCCTATCCCTGCGAGGACCAGGCGTTGGTGCAGGCCCTGCAGCTGGCTTCCGATGCACACGGCGTGCGGCCTGCGCCGCGGTTGTGGATGAGCACGCAGGTGGACGCACCGCAGCTGGTCGGTCCGTTCCGCCCGGTGCTGCTGTTGCCGGCAGGCGACAACGCCCTGCAGGGCGACGCACTGGACCTGGCCCTGACCCATGAACTGCAGCACCTGCAGCGGCGGGACCTGCAGTGGGGCCTGCTGCCTGCGCTGGCCCAGCACCTGTTCTTCTTCCATCCGCTGCTGCGCCTGTCGGTGCGTGAATATGCACAAGCGCGCGAAGAAGCGGTGGACGCGGCGGTGGTGGGCCAGCACGCTGCCAGCCGCCAGGCCTATGGCCGTCTGCTGCTGCAGCTGGGGGTGGCACCGCAGCCGCACCTGGGCGTGGCCAGTGCCGCACCCGATGCCACCAGCCTCAAGCGTCGCCTGCTCTCGCTGCAGCCGCGCCGGGCCTGCCCCCGCATCCTGGCGATGGCGCTGACTGCTGTGGTGGTGGTGGTGGGCGTGGCGCCGATGCGACTGGTCGCAGCGCCGGTGCCGCCGGTGCCGCCGGCACCGCCCGCGCCACCGGCGGCACCCAAGGTCGTGGCGCCAGCACCGCCGAAGGCTCCCAAGGCTCCGGCCGCACCGCCATCCGCCGCGGGCGTGCCGGCGGCACCGGCTGCGCCTGCAGCACCGGCCGCGCCGGCCGAACCCGCTGACGCGACCGGGCCCGACGATGCCGATGTGGCCGATGTCGACGATGCCACGGGCATGGCCGAAGACGATGAAGGCGCGACGTCGGCCGCCACCTCCATCACCACCTACGGTCGCCTCGACCTGGGCAGGTCGCCCCGGGAGGCCTTCGTTCTGGTTGATGGTGATTCGACCTTCGCCAACGGCGGCATGGACGACGTGACGGTGGCCCGCAGGCAGCTCGGCAAGGGCCCGGCGTTGTGGTTCCGCCAGGGTGACAAGCGCTACGTGGTGCGTGACCCGATGCTGATCCAGACCCTGCAGCGTGCCTACAGCGGTGCCGTAGAGCTGGGCCGCCAGCAGAGCGAACTGGGCCGGCAGCAAAGCGTGCTGGGTCGCCAGCAGGGTGAACTCGGCAGGCAGATGGGTGAAATGGGCCGCCTGCAGGGCGAGGAATCGCGCCGCATCGCACTGGCCGCCGCCGAGGTAGCGCGTAGCGCGATGGCCGCCCACGACATCAACCGTGAGGCGGCGGCGGAAGCGGCGAAGGCAGCGCGCGGTGCAACCAGCGACGTGGCCGTTGCGCGTGAGGCTGCACGCGAGGCCGCCGCCGAGGCACGCCGTGCGATGCAGGAAGCCCGCAGCGAGGCCGCGCAGTCCGGCCGCACTCGTGACATGCAGCGCCTGGCCAGCCAGCAGTCTGAACTGGCCAGCCGCCAGGCAGCGCTGGGCAGCCAGCAGTCAGCGTTGGGCGAGCGCCAGGCCCGCGTGCATGCCCAGGCGTCGCAGCAGGCGCAGCAGGTGATCGCGCGCGCACTGGCCAGCGGCAAGGCCGAGCGACTCTGATCGGTAGTGCCGGCCGCTGGCCGGCAATGTGGGGTGCCGGCCAGCGGCCGGCACTACCCTGGGGCAATCAGTGCTGCAGCCAGCGTATCGGGAACGCGTCCGCCATCGCTGCATAGCCGGCATCACTGGGATGCAGATGATCCCCGCTGTCATAGCTGGGAAGCAGATGGGTCGGGCGCTGTGGATCGCGCATGATGCGATCGAAGTCGATGACACCATCGACGCCCTGTGCTGCCCTGATCCAATCGTTCACGGCTTGCCGCTTGGTTTCTCCGGCGGCGTCGAAGTAGCCTGATCCTCCGTAGGGCAGCAACGTTCCAAGCATCACCCTGATCCCACGTTGCCGGGCTTGCTGCACCGACGTGCGCAGGGCGTCGATCAACTGCGCTGCAGACACCGCCTGCGGCGGATGCAGCTGGCCGATGCCGATATCGTTGATGCCCAGCAGCAGCACGGCATGGCTGGCACCGGACACCGCCAGCACATCGTGCCCGAAGCGCGACACGCCTGCTGGCCCGACTCCATCATGCAGCCAGCGATTGCCGGCAATGCCGCCATTGACCACGCTGACCTTGCGCAGGCCTGCACTGCGGACACGGTCATCGAGCAGGTTGGGCCAGCGGAAATTGCGATCCACTGTAGAGCCGGCACCATCGGTGATCGAGTCACCGAAGGCGACCATGACCACCGGATTGCCGCCAGCTGCTGGTACCGCCGATGGCGGGTTTCCGGCAACGTCAATGGCGTCCAGCCAATAATAGGCCCGCATGGGGTCGGCGGAGCGCAGCAGGGCCGCGCCGACCTGGTTGCCGGGCGCGCGGTAGTTGGTCTGCAGGCCGACCGAATGCGTGGTGACCACCGGCGTCGGTGCCATGACGTACAGGCTGACGGACAGCTCCGTCTGGTCAGCCACATGCAGGTTGATCCGATCACTCCAGCGCTCTTCGCCGGGGGCGAGCGTCAAGCGTGCTGCACCACTGAAACGCAATGAGCGCTGCTTGTGGAGGACGACACCATCGGCGCCCATGCTTGGCGCAATACGGAGGTCCTCCAATGTGACCGGGGCCTTGCCGAACCGGTTGGAGAAGCGAACGCGCAGTGTTTCTCCGCCGCGCGAAAGACGTACGGTCATGCGTACGGTCTGGTCGGTCAAGGTGACGGGTGGGGGCGGGGGAACGATGTTGTCCGGAAAGGTAACGCCGTAGTCCTGCTGGGCGGCGAACCAGGTGGCGGACCATGGGGGCCGGCCCTCATGTGCCGCCAGCGGGGGGGGCGGGGGCCACGCACAGCAGAGTGGCGAACAGACAGCCCAACCACCGTCGATACGGTTTCCTGTTGCGGAACCTCGGCATACAGCACTCCTTGCAGTGTGGCTGGAACCTTATCCCGCTGGCGCGGGTGGATACCCGGTGCCAGCGGGATCGGTAAGGAACATCAACCGCAGCTGGCGCGCTCGATGCGGTTCTGCGCATCCACCTGCACGGTCACGCGGTCCTGGCGGAAGTCCATGGTCACCGCCATGCCGGGTTTGACTACCCGTGCACCGCGCGCGCCGCTGTCAGCCACCAGTTTCTTGATCGTGGCTTCGTCGGCGGTTTTGCCGGTGAACGCCTCCAGCGCCTCGGGGCGGCATTCGTGCGGGCCATCGGAGACTTTGGCCGGCAGGCTGCCGGTATCGGCGGTGCCGTTGGCATCGGCATGGCTGCAGGCCGCGAGCGGCAGGATGCTGGCCAGCAGCAACAGGGTGGTAGGGCGCATGGGCACGGCTCCGGTGAAGGGACAGCGGGCAGTGTCGCCGCTGCGCGTCTCTGTGGTGTCAACGCGGCCTGAATCCGTGCCTGGCAAGCGCCACAGTGTGTGAAGTCGTCGAAGAGCAGCGGATTGATGCCTGTGCGGGCAGCGGTTAGTGTCTTGCACCCAGTCAACTCAAGGCGCATGTCCGATGGTTGAGCGCGTTCAACGCCTGATCAATGCGGTTTCGTCCATTCCAGGCGTGCGCACCGCTTCTGTGACCAAGCAGGATTTGTCGGAGCTGGCCGTAGACGAATTGTCGCTGTTGCCCTACGCGGATCTACCGCTGGCCGTATTGCGGCGTAGCGAAGGTGCTCTGTCGCATGAGGTGCTGATTGGGATCGAGTTTGAACTGGACGGCGGCCCGGCAGGCTTGCTGGCGCTGGAGTTTCTGTCGTGGTGGGTGCGTGACGCTGCGCGCAGTGGAGCGCTGATGCAGTTGCGCAGCCTGGCGTTGCCCCCCCTGGAGCAGCAGTTTGGCCAGACCCTGAAGTTCACCGTCGACTGGTTCCATGCTGACCCACAGCAGGACCTGGAACGGCTGCTGATCGCCGTAGACGAACGGGCCGCAAACCTGGAAGCGACCTTGGATCACTTCGCCATTGCCGAGCGCATCAAGGCCGCCGCTGTCGATTCGTCCAGCAGCGACGTGCCCGCGCCCAGTGCGTTTGCTGGACGACTGCGGAAGTTCTTGACTGCGTGAATCGCGGGGAAAAGCGGGGCGCTGCGGTCAACGCGAGTCGTCCTGCCTGGCGACCAGAGCCAGCGTTTCGCGCTCACGCTGTTCTTCGCGGATCAGCCGCTGCAGCAGCAGGGCCAGGGTCACCACGTCCTGGTGATTGTGGTCGGCCACCCGGCGCAGGTTCACCGCGTCGCCGCCGCGCAGGAAGCGCAACCACGCACCGGGTGCCTCCGAGCCCGGCAGATCGTCCTCGCGCACCACGCGCAGCAGCTGGCGTTCGATGGTGGACAGCTTGCAGTTCTCCCACGTGCCGCGATAGCGGCGGCGGGTGGGGTAGAGCAGGTCGACATGGTCCAGCGCGCTGATCGGGTCGCGTTGCCGGGCAAGCCGGTAACGCGCTTTCAGCAGCGGTGCGTCATAGCTGCGGCCGTTGTAGCTGCAGAACACGGTGGACGGTTGCAGCCAGCCGGCGAAGGTGGCCAGCATCGCGTCCTCGGCGGCCATCGTGGCCATCAGCAACTGGCGGATGCGCAGGCCTTCGCCACGCTGCGGGCACACATGCCAATCGGCCGCGCCGATCATGAAGGCGCGGGTGCCGGTGCCGCCGGCCAGGCCGGTGGTCTCGGTGTCGAAGAACAGCAGATCGCGTGCAGTCACGTGCTCGCCGTCGCGACGGGCGAAATCAAGCGACAGCGGTTGTGCCGGGATCGCCTGCGGCTGCAGCGATTCGATCAGGAACAGGCCCGGTGCGATCTCCTCACCTGGCAACTGACGGTCCTGTGCGCTGGCGCGAGCAGGAGCGGGGCCGCCGCGCGTGCGCAGGCCGAGCAGGCGATGCAGGCTGCCCACTTCGGGCCGACGCAGTGCGGGTGGCGCCGTGGCAGGTGCCGCAGCGCCGGTCGGCTTGTGGCGGATCTCCTGCTCGACCCAGGCGAACACCGAACGCTCGGCCGGTGGTTGCCGCGCATCGTTGGCGGCCACGGGTGCCGGTGGCGCAGGGGGCACGTCCGGCACGGCCGGTGTGCTTGCCTTCGGGTCGCCGGCCTGCCTGCGCAGCAGGCGCAGCTTGTCCAGGCTCAGGCTCACGGTGCCAGCAGCTCCATCGGCTCGCGCGGGGTCACCCCCACATCCGGTACGTGCTGGCACGCTTCGGCATCGAACAGGTCGAGCACGCGCAGTGCCAGTGCGCGCGGCGAGGTCTCATCCTCTTCCTGCGCGGCCAGCACCGGGCCGACACAGGCCGGGCAGCCGGCCTTGCAGTCGCAGCGTTGCACCAGTTCACGCGCACGCTGCACCAGTTCGGCCTGACGCTGCCACAACGGCTCGCTGAGGCCGACGCCACCGGGGAAGTTGTCATACAGATACACCGTGGGCACGAATTCCTGCAGCAGTTCGACAACCCCAGGATCACCCTCGCTGCCGCGCAACTGGCCACGGCCGCTCTGGTCGGCGATCGCAAACCAGGAGCCATCGCCGTTACCGACCGACTTCTGCAGGTCGCGCGCATCGGCCATCACCGCCACGGTGGCGACGATGTGCAGCGCATACGCCGCACCGAGGAAGCCATCGAGCGCATCCTGCCTGCTGGCGAACGCGCGCAGCAGCAGTGCCTGCGGCAGCTGCCACCACACTGCGGTGGTGTGCAGTTCCTGGTCGGGCAGGTTCACCGGGCCGTAGCCGATGTTCTCGTGGGTGTAGTAGCGGATCTTCTTGTAGCCGGCCACGCGCCGCACCACGTGCACTTCGCCATGGTGCGAATCACCGCGCCCGGCCACGCGACCATCGAAGCGGTCCAGCACCTTGAGCTTGGTGAAATCGATGCTGTCGGTGTAGTAATCCACATGCGTGCGGGTGACGTAGGCCTTGCGGCCCTCCCAGTCGAGCGTCTCCACCTGGTAGGGCGTGGACTGCACCATGTGGATGGCGCCTTCATACAGCGTGAGCGCGGCGGCGGAGTAATCGACCTCGGCGATGATCTGCTGGCGGCCGTCGCTGCGGTCGACCACCACGAAGTTGCCATCGGCCACCGCGCGCAGGCTGACCGCGTTGGCCGGATAGCTGTCGGCAATCCATTCCCAGCGCTCGCCTTCGCGGTGGATGACTTCGGTTTCGGCCAGCGCTTCCAGGAACACTTCCGGGTCGATCGGGCCGAAGCCATCGCCGACCCGGAACGGCAGTTCAAAGGCCGCGCAGCGAATGTGGTCGAACAGGATCAGCGGCTGGTCTGGCGCAATGCGCGCATGTTCGGGCGAGGCTTCGGCGAAGAAGTCCGGATGCCGCACCACGTACTGGTCCAGCGGCTGCGAACTGGCCACCATCACGCCGAGTGCGGGTTGCTGGCGGCGACCGGCACGGCCGAAACGCTGCCAGGTGGCGGCCACGCTGCCGGGGTAGCCATTGAGGATGACCACGTCCAGGCTGCCGATATCCACGCCCAGTTCCAGCGCCGAGGTGCTGACGATGCCGTCGATGTTGCCGGCGCGCATCGCGCGCTCGGTCTCGCGGCGTTCGGTGGGCAGATAACCGCCGCGGTAGGCGCGGATGCGCGGCGGCTTGCGCGGGTCGTGGTCGAAGATGTCCTTCAGGTACTTGGTCAGCACCTCGACCATCAACCGGGTCTGCGCGAACACCAGGGTCTTCAGCCCGGACTTGATCGCGATGCGCGCGATGCGGTTGCTCTGCGAGCGCGCCGAGGCACGCAGGCCCAGGTCGGGGTTGATCACCGGCGGGTTCCACAGCAGCACCTGCTTCGGCCCGGTGGGCGCGCCGGATTCGGTGACGGCGGTGACCGGTGCCTCGATCAACGCCTCGGCATGCGCCTGCGGGTTGCCGATGGTGGCCGAGCACAGGATGAACTGCGGTTGCACGCCATAGAACGCGCAGATGCGCTTGAGCCGGCGCAGCACGTTGGTGACGTGGCTGCCGAACACGCCGCGGTAGGTGTGTACTTCGTCGATGACGATGTAGCGCAGGTTCTCGAAGAACTGTGCCCACTTGGTGTGATGCGGCAGGATGGCCTGGTGCAGCATGTCCGGGTTGGACACCACGATGTCGCCATGCAGGCGGATCGCCTGGCGCGCATCGCCGGGGGTGTCGCCGTCGAAGGTGAAGGCCTTGACGCCGAGATCGCCGGCACGATTGAGTTCCAGCAGCTCGGCCACCTGGTCCTGGGCCAGTGCTTTGGTCGGGAACAGGTACAGCGCCTTGGCCTTGTCCTGCATGGCCGCGCTGACCACCGGCAGGGTGTAGCACAGCGACTTGCCGCTGGCGGTGGGGGTGACGATGGCCACGTGCTCGCCGCGCTGGCTGGCCTCCCAGGCTTCGGCCTGGTGGCTGTAGAGCTGCTCGATGCCACGTGCCTTCAGTGCTGCGGCCAGCGCCGGTGGTACCGAGTCGGGAACGGGCGCGTAGCGGCCTTCGCGGCCGGGAATGGCGAAGCTGCCGGTGATGCGGTCCTGGTAGCGGCGCTGCAGGCGCGCGCTGAGCAGCGCGCCGTCGCGGGCGGGCAGGCCATCGCGGGTGGCGAGCTTCTGCTCGGCATCGGCGGTGCGCTTGGCGAGTTCGTAGGCCATGGAAGAGGAAGCGGGGACGGATTGCGAGGGGTCACATGGCACCACATCCATGTCTCAGGATGTGAGACACCGCACACGGCGGGCGTGAACCGTTCAGTGCTCGCGTCCCGTGGCGTCGCCGCATCTCCCTTGGCTGAACAGCTGCCGGTGCAGCAACGAAATCTGAAGCCGGCATCCGTATCCTTGGGCGCTGGACGCAACCAACAGGGTGGATGGCTGTGGCACGACGTGGAACGCAGGGAGCACTCCTGGCCGGCATGCTGCTGACCGGCATCGTACAGGCGCAACAGGCTGCGCCGGTGGCGGTGCCCGATCCTGCACCCGTTCCCCCTGAAGATGCGCCGCCTGCCCCGACCGCACCGATCTCCACCACCTTGCCGCAGGACAACGTCACCACCCTCGGCGAAGTGCGTGCGCTCAAGCCCGATGACGAGCCGCTGGACCTGTACCGCTTCAAGAACCCGGTGAAGTTCGGCGATAACCGCTTCAGCCGCGACTGGAGCGAACCACCATCGCCGGAGCAGGTCAGCATGGGCGGTGGCTACATCATGATGGGCGTGGTCAAGGGTGTGCTGGCGGCAGCCAAAGGCATCAACAAACTCACCGGCGGTCCCGACCAGATCCAGGCGGCCGTGGCGCGGCCACCCCCAGAGCTCAGTGCCGAACAGCAGCAGCGCGCGCTGCGGTTCTCACAGGAGCAGGATGCCGGCGACACAGCGCCAGTGAAGTAGGCCGGTATATCCTGCGGGCTCCCCCACCGGTAATGCTGTCATGTCCCTGCGTTCGATCTGCCTGCTGGCCGCGTTGCTGCCGGCCTCCGCCTTCGCGTCCGATATCGCCGATGGCGGCGCCTGCCGCAACGGCGCATTCCCCTCCGAGCAGAGCGGGTTCGCACTGGCGCGGGTGGTCGACGCCCCGCGCCTG
The DNA here is from genome assembly GCF_001580555.1 of Stenotrophomonas sp. DDT-1. Taxonomy (NCBI): domain Bacteria; kingdom Pseudomonadati; phylum Pseudomonadota; class Gammaproteobacteria; order Lysobacterales; family Lysobacteraceae; genus Stenotrophomonas; species Stenotrophomonas sp. DDT-1. Next base: position 13,386 of record NZ_LEKR01000031.1, on the reverse strand, counting down.
TACCTGCTCGGCGACATGGAGGGCTGCCCCGCCAAGGGCGAACCGGCCTGCCGCCAGCGCAGCTATGTGGTCAACGGCGATACGGTGGTGACCGGTCGCGACCTGGGCCGTTACCGCTGCGCGTTCTTCCCGAACAAGGTGGGCGGCAGCGCCGGCTGGGTCGACCGCAGCAAGCTGCAGCCGTTGCCGGTGGCCGTGCCCACGCTGCAGGACTGGACGGGCCACTGGAAAGATGGCGACAACGGCCTGCGCATCACCGTGCAGGGTGGACAACTGCATGTGGATGGCGACGCCTACTGGCCCTCCGCCAACCCCACGCCGGAACAGCGCCCGTACGGGCCGAACCTGGGCCAGGTGGAAGCGCGTGCCACACCGCAGGGTGCCGATGTCGAGTTCGCCGAGGATACTTGCCGGGTGCGTGTGCACTCGCTGGGTGAGGTGCTGATCGTGGCCGACAACAGCGAATGCGGTGGCATGAACGTGCGCTTCAATGGCGTGTACCGGCGCGCGGGAACGCGTTGACCCCGCCGAAAGACGCCAGCCAAGGTTGGCGTCCATCAGGGCAACCGGCCAGTAGATCCACGCCATGCGTGGATGCCGCCCGCGATCCCATCGTCGCGGTCAGCGCCGCCGCTCCAACCACCACAGCAGCGATGCGCACAGCACGAACGCCAGCCACCACGGCCAGCGCGATCCCGGCACGGGTGGCATCACCGACGCGGTTGCCGGGGAGCTGCCCGCCAGCGCTCGCGTGGTTGCATCGATCATTGCCTGCCGATGCAGCGCGGGCGCGTCCTTCGGGTCGAATGCATAGCGCCAGACGGTAGCGTCACCGTGCTGCAGGCGCTGCCAACCCGCCTCGCGCGGCCACCAGCCCGCGCAACGCAGGTCTGACGTCGCGCCATCGACGATCAGCGGCGTGCCTTCGCCGCGTGCGTTGAAGGCCTGCAGCGGCGCCTGCACGCCGCACAGCGCCTGCCGTTCGCCCGCCCAGCTGATCGGCTGTGGCGACCACAGCGCCTCAGCGCTGCCCTGCGCCCGCGCCAGCGTGGCAACCACGCCGCTCCACAGTTCGCCGTGGCGGTCATCGCGGCCGGCCAGCACCCAGCGCCAACTGTCGGTGATGGGCAGCAGGCCGATGCGGCCTTTGCCGGTAGCGCGCCAGCCACCGACAGCCTTGCCGGTGCGATCGTGCAGCAGCGCGTTGCTGCCAGGTGCCTGCAGCGCCAGTGCTTCCAGTGTGGGCAGCGCGGCGTCGTGCGAACTGCGGTCTGCCTCTTCGCCGTAGCCGGTCGGCAGCTTACCCGCGGCGAGCGGGCCACGTCGTGCGGCGAGGACCGCGCTCTCGCCGTCGCCGGGAAGTTCGAGGACCTGGCTGCTGCCATCACCCCGCAGCGGCAGGCCCAGATCGTGCAGGCGCTGGCGCGCGCTGGCCGAAGGCGCGCCCGCACTGCGTACCAGCACGCCCAGTCCTTCGCGCAGCGCCTGCCGCACAGCGGCCAGCTGGGCGGCATTCAATGCCGCCAGGCTGCGCTCGTCCAGCAGCAGCAGATCGCTGCGCGCCAGCGACGCCGCGTCCAGCGGCAAGGCGCCGTCGCCGACGCTCAGGCCGGCACCGGTATCGGCCTGCACCTGCACGCGGATGCCGGCATCGGCTGCCCAGCGGCGCAGGTACTTCAGTTCGGGGCCCGGCGCGCTGGCGCGTACCTGCAGGCGCAACGGCGCCGCCGGCAGGGTCTGCTGCGGCACCGGCACGTTGTCCACCACATGGCCGTCGGCATCGAGCAGGCGCAGCTGGAACACGCTGCGGCCTTCGGCGCGGGTGATGCCACTCAACTGAACGTGGCCATCGTCGGCAACATCCGCGCGATCGACCACGCTGCCGGCCGGGTCGAGCAGTTCCGCCTTTGCCCTGGCAACGCCACGCGCCTGTGCCTGTACCTCGAAGCGTGCGCCGGGCGCGGCGTCGGCCGGTGGCTGCAAGGCGACCCAGCCGCGCGGCGGTGCTGCCGGCTGCCAACGTATGTCGCGTGGCAGTACCGCATCGCGATCGCGTGCGACCAGGCCGGCACCGACCAGGGTGAGCGTGGAGGCCGGATGCTGCCGCAGCGCGGTGGCCAGGTCGGGTACGCGCTTTGCGCCGGGCACATCGGCAGCTTCCGGCAACAGCCACAGCGGACCTTCGCTGGCCGGGAACGCGCCGGCCCTGCTGGCATCGATTCCGAGCACAACCAGCCCGCCTGCGGGTTGCTGGCGGGTGGGCGGCACCAGGCAGAAATACAGCAGCGTGGCGACGATGACCTGCAGCCCGATCACCCCCCAGCGGCGGCCACGGTGCGTGGTGTTGCCGTGCGACTGGCGAACGCTGGCGATCGCCACGATCACAGCGAGTGCCAGGGCGATCCACAGGTTCAGGCCGGAGGGGTTCATGGCTGCGCCTCCAGCGCGTCCAGGTAGCGCTGGCCCATCGCATCGGCGGCACTGCGCCGCATCGCCTGCGGCAGTGGACGCTGCAGCGCCCGCCACAACTGAGCGCGCAGGCGCAGGCGGCAGTCGCGGCAACCGGGCTCGATGCGCAGCTGCTCGATGGCGGCAGCCAGATCAAGGGCATCGGGCAGGTAGGCGGCATTGCGCTGCTGCCAGGCAGCGAGTGCGTCGAGGTCGGGCACACTGGTGTCGTCACCGAGGCGCTGCCAGGCTTCGATGATGGCCGGGTCGGGCGGCGCTCGTGCGGCCAGCGGCAGTTCGCGACTGGCCAGTCCGGTGCGATCGCCGCCGAGGCGACGGCCTTCATCGATCGGCGGCAGCTCCGGTCCCACCCGCGCCAGATAGATGCGTTCGGCCTGCTGCACCTGCTTGATGAACGCCAGTGCCTTGTAGGCGAACGGCAGTGCCTGCTCCGGACGGCCCTGGCGCAGCTCGCCTTCGGCCGACCACATCTGGTCCAGCGCGGCCTTCAGCGTGGCCCGGGTCTGCGGGTCGAGCAGGGTCGCGGCCTCGGCATGGTCATGGGTGTGGCCGTATTCGGAGAGCACATCGGTGGCGCTGCCGAACACCGGTGGGGCATCGGCATTGGCCGGCTTGCCGCCGTGATCGTGGCCATGCTCATTGTGTGCCCCGGCCTCGGCGCCATGGTCGTGCTCGTGCTCGTCGTCGTGGCTGCCTGCAGCTGGCGCATCGCTGGTGGGCAGGTCGCTGGTCGGCGGCGGCTTCGGTGCGCCTTCGCTTTCCTCACCCAGGAACTGGCCGTAGCGCAGACGCAGGATGCGCTGGTCGACACCGATCGCATCGCTGCGCTTCACGAAGTCCTCGGCGGCCAGGCTGCGTCGCTGCCGGATCAGCGCTTCGGCATCGATGATGATCTGCCGCTGGCTGCGGAAGTAGGCCGGCAGCGTCTTCTTGATGCGGCCTTCCAGTTCGGCACCGCGTGCAACCTCGGCGCTGGGCAGGCGCAGGATCACGCTGCTGCTGCGCCCGGCCTGCGGTGTTGGCGCGTGGTTGTCGCGTACTTCCAGCTGGGCGATGACATCGCTGCCTGGCTGCGCGCCCAGCGCAGCCAGGTCGAGGCTGTGCGCGAAACGCCGTGCAGTCGCTTCGCCGCTGCCGGTGAGGCCGACACTGCGGCGAACGAAGGTGATGTTCTCGCCGCTGCCCTGAGTAATGGTGATCGACAGCGTTGCCTGCGTGGCCACGGCGTAGTCATCGCTGGCTTCGAAGCGCAACGACCACTGGCGTTGCCCGGGCGTGCCCAGCACCAGGGTCGCGGCGGGCTCCAGCACGCGCACGCTGGGCGCACGATCAGCGACCACATCCAGGCGATGCAGGCGGGTCTGGGCCAGTGCAGGTTCGCTCACCACGCGGTACAGCACAGGCACGCGCGCCACATCCTGCGCCAGCCACTGCCCATCCTGCTCGCTCAGCGGCAGCCGGCGGCCGTCGTGGAACTGCAGCCATGCCTTGTCCGGCGCGCGATCGAAGCGCAACGACCACGACAGCCGGCTGTCCGCGGCGACCTTGGCATCCAGCGCGTTCTGGGTGCGCGTGGCCTGGCCGGTATAGGCCGGTGCGTCGATCCGCAGGCGGGTGGACTGAAGGTGCAGCGGGCCGGCGGCAGCCGTGCTGACAGGCGCCGATGTGCGGGCCGGCGCGGAGCCGGGGCCGGAACGTGGCCAGCCGAATGCCAGCGCAGTGATCGCCAGGCCTGCGACCCAGCTCAGGGCCAACGCCCTGCGCGGCCAGCGCTGACGCAGGTCCGGTGTCGAGCGCTCCAGCGTGGCCAGCACATGCGCGCGCTGGCGCTGCTGCAGCGGATTGAGCATGGCGGCATCGGCAAACAGCAGGTCGGCACTGTCCTCGCTGGCACCGCTGGCATCGAGCTGGCGCTGCACCCACTGTGGGTCCAGCTGGCGGGCATGTGCCGTGGCGAGCGCTGCGCAGGCGAGCGCGCTGACCGTGCCGACCAGGCAGGCGATATCGAAGCCCGCCAGGCGCAGCGCCAGCGTCGTCGCGGCCAGCGCCCACGGCAGGCCCAGCAGCAGGGTAACGAGTGCACGGCGACGCCGTGCGCGTTGCCAGGCGTGCTGCAGGGTGTTCATGCGGCCACCCTGCGCCGGCGACTGCTGGCCATCCAGCGCTCCAGCGCGAACAGCAGCACGATGGCCAGCAGCAACCACGTGGTTGGCTCACGCGCTGGGGGCGCTATGGCGGGCAGCGCGGCCCGGCGTGGTGCCTGGTCCTGTGCATCGCCGAGGCGCGGTGACGCTGGCGGTTGCAGCGCCAGCAGCAGGGCACGCGGCAACTGCGGGTCGCGCAGCGCAGCGTTGCCTGAGGCATCCCAGTCGCCGGGTAGTGACAGCAGGACGCCGTGGCCGATGCGCTGTTGCCACAGCACTGGTGAGCCGTCGGCGTTGCGCAGCAGGATGCCGGCGTCGCCAGCAGGCTTGCCGGCGCTCACTGCACGACCGCCGTGGCGCAGCCATGCCTGCCAGCTCGCCGGCAGTGCATCGCTGCGGCTCCATACGCCGATCTCGTCGCGTTCGGGCAGGGCATCGGCCGACAGAGGAGCGAGCGGCGCCTGCATGCCCCACGCGCGCTGCAGTGCGTTCACCCAGTGCTGGGCGGCTGCCGGCGCATCGCTGTGCACGCGCAGACGCGGCACCGTCGCGGCACTCGGTTGCGGAGTGGCCGGTATCGGTTGCGGCCGCCACTGCACTTCGCGCGACAGCTGCAGGCGGGTGCCGTCCAGACCGGGCAGGGGATCGGGAACGTGCACGGTCAACGCGGTGCCCGCGGGCAGCTGTGCGTCCAACTCGCGCAGCAGGCTGGGCAGCGATGCGCTGGACGCAGGTGGTGGGTGGTCGATAGCGGGGAAGCCGGGTGCCAGCCAGTGCCAGTTGCCCGCTTCGGCGGTGCCGCGCAGTGCGGTCGCGTCCAGTCCGGGAGCCACTACCGTCCAGGCAGTGGGGACCGGGGCAGGGCCGACCAACGCAGGGCGCGCCAGCAGCATGGCCAATGCAGCCAGCAGCAACAGGCGCACCAGCAGCAACGGCCAGTCATCGAAACGGATGCGCTGGCGCGGGCGGATCTGTGCGCGCAGCCAGCGCAGCGCGGCGAAATCCAGCGGCGTGTACGGATGGCGCCGGGCCAGATGAATCAGCAGCGGCAGCAACCCTGCAGCGAGCGCGGCCAGGCCCAACGGGAACAGCAGGGTCATGCACCGCCCCCACGACCGAACAGCACCTGCAGTGGATGATCCAGCGGCTGGTCGAGCCAGCCGGTGGCACTGGCGATGCCGCTGGCCTGCAGGCGCGACTGCAATGCGTTGCGTGCGTCGGCGAAGCGCTGCAGGTAATCGGCGCGGATCGCCGCGCCATCGCCCAGCAGTTCCTCGCCCGTTTCCGGATCGCGGAAGCGATGGCCGGCGTCGAACGGGAAATCGCGCTCGTCGGCGGTGAGGATCTGCAGCAGCGCTACTTCGCGGCGTGCGCCGGCCAGCTGTTCCAGCAACACGATGCCAGCTTCGTCGAAGCCATCGCCAACTGCCAGCAGCAGGTCGCCCGGGCGTACGCGCTCCCACAGGGGACGCAGGCGATCGGCCGCAGGCCAGCCGCCGCGCGCCTGCAGGGCATGCAGCTGCAGGTGCACGCGATCGCGCTGGCGCGCACCGTTCGCTGCGGGCACCAGTTGCAGTCCATCGCCATTGATCGCCAGCAGGCCGAAACGGTCGCCCTGCTGCAGCGCCAGTTCCACCACGCAGGCGGCCACGCCGCGCATGTGATCCAGGCGCGTGCGCTGCGGTGCCGCGCGATCGGCCTGGCCGGCCGAGGCGGTGGCATCGAGCAACAGCCAGACCGTGATCGGGCTTTCCCGTTCGGATTCGCGCACGAAGAAGCGGTCCGAACGCGCGTACAGCTTCCAGTCGATCTGGCGCAGCTCGTCGCCCGGTTCGTAGGCCCGGTACTGGGCGAACTCGAGGCCGGCACCGCGGCTGCGGCTGGCGTGCTGGCCGATGCCACTGGCACCGCTGGCCAGGCGCGGCCGCAGCCGCAGCAGGCGCAGGCGCGCACGCAGTTCCGGTGGCAAGGTCAGCGGGATACCGGCGTTCACGCGTGGATCAACCCGGGAACGGCACGGCCTGCAGAAGGGCGGCGACCACGTCGTCGGCACGCTTCTGCTCGGCCTCGGCGGCGAACGACAGCAGCAGGCGATGGCGCATCACCGGCGCGGCCAGCGCCTGCACGTCCTCGCGGGTGGCGGCGAAGCGGCCCTGCAGCAAGGCGCGCGCTTTTGCCGCGAGCACCAGCGACTGCCCGGCGCGCGGACCGGCGCCCCACTTCACCCATTGGTTGATCGCCGCCGGCGCGCCTTCGCCTGGCCGGCTCGCGCGCACCAGGCGGGTGATCCAGGCCAGCACGTCGGGGCTGACATGCACCTGCCGCACGGCCGCCTGCAGGGCGATCACCGCCTCGGCATCCATCACCTTCGGCACCGCGTCGGTGGCACCGCCGGTGGTCTGTTCCAGGATCCGCCGTTCCTCGTCTTCGCTGGGGTAATCCACCAGCACATGCAGCAGGAAGCGGTCCAGCTGCGCTTCGGGCAGCGGGTAGGTGCCGGCCTGCTCGATCGGGTTCTGCGTGGCCAGCACGAAGAACGGCGCGGGCAACGCGTAGGTGGTGCCGGCGTAGCTGACGGTGCGTTCCTGCATTGCCTCCAGCAGTGCGGCCTGGGTCTTGGGCGGGGTACGGTTGAGCTCGTCGGCCAGCAGCAGGTGGGTGAAGATCGGGCCCTGCTGGAAGCGGAAATGGCGATGGCCGGTGCCATGGTCTTCCTCCAGCAGCTCGGTGCCGAGGATGTCGCTGGGCATCAGGTCGGGGGTGAACTGCACGCGCCGGAACTGCAGTTCCAATGCCTGGCCGAGTGAGCGCACCAGCAGGGTCTTGCCGAGCCCGGGCGCACCTTCCAGCAGGCAGTGGCCACCGGCCAGCAGGCCGATCAACAGCTGCTCGACCACCGTGTGCTGGCCCACCACCGCGCGTGCAAGCGCGGCGCGCAGTTCATCCAGGCGCGGCAGCAGGGAATCGAGGTCGGGGGAGTTCATGGGCGTGCAGGTCCTGTCAATTGTTCAACGCGTACATCACGATGTTGACGCCAAAGCGGGTGTTGTCTTCGGCCAGGAAGCGCTTGTTGCGCCAGTCGTAGTCCCACTCGCAGCCGTAGTCCTTGTTGCTGTAGAGCAGGCCCAGCCGACCCTCGACCTCGATGCCTTTCAGATAGTCGTGCACCAGGTCGTCGCCCCAGCCGTTGAGTTCGAAGCTGGTGGCGGGCGGACCGTCCGGGAAGCGGAAGAAACTGCGGTACAGCGCGTGGCTGTTGGGCAGTTTCTGCAATGCCTTCGGGCCGAACAGCCGGCCCATCTGTGCCTCGAACGAGGTGGCGAACAGGCCGTCAATGTCATGGTTGCAGTCGTCGACGAAGACGAAGCCGCCATTGCGCACGTAGCGCACGAAGTTCTGCCGTTCGGCGGCGTTGAACTCCACCAGCGTGTGCCCGGCCAGGTAGCAGAACGGCGCTTCCAGCATGCGCGGGTCGGCCAGGGCCACCACGTGTTCCTGCGGGTCCACGCGCAGCGATGTGTAGTCGATCAGCGAGGTGATCAGGTTGGATGGCATGCGCGCGTCCACGTCCCAGTCACCGGAGTCGTACTGCAGGCGGGTGAACCAGAAGTCATAGCGCGAACTGCGCGGGCCTGCCTGTGCCCAGGCCGGCAGCGCCGCCGCCGAAGCGGCAGCGGCCAACCAGCGCAGGCAGGCCCGGCGATCCATCAGACCGCGTCGGACAGCGAGGTGAAGGTGAAATCGCGCAGCTTCATCGGCGGGATCATCATCACGTAGCTGGATTCATCACCGGCCACACGCACCGGCTTGCCCAGCTCTTCGATGTTGTTGAGCATGATCACCGGCGACTCGTTGAAGCGGAAGTTCTTCACCGGATGCTTGATCTGGCCGTTCTCGATGTAGAAGGTGCCGTCGCGGGTCAGGCCGGTCAGCAGCACGGTCTGCGGATCGACCATGCGGATGTACCAGGTACGCGTGACCAGGATGCCCTTCTGGGTGCCGCGCACCAGCTCGGCGGTGCTCTTGTCGCCACCGCTCATCAGCAGGTTGCCCGGCGAGGCCTTGGCGGTCTTGCCCTGCTTCTGCGCCCAGAAGCGCGAGTAGTCCAGATTGGCGATCCTGCCGTTCTCGATGATGGCCATGCGTTCGCGCGGCAGCCCTTCGTTGTCCCACGGCAGCACCGGTGCATCCGGATGCCACGGGTCGGCGATCATGGTCACGCGCGGGTCGTAGACCTGCTCGCCCAGCTTGTTGCCGCCGCCCTTCTTCGACAGGAAGCTGCGGCCTTCATCGGCCGAGCGTGCACTGAAGAAGTTCATCATGAAGCTGATCAGGCCTGCCGCTGCGGCCGGTTCCAGGATGACCGTGTACTTGCCCGGTTCCAGTGCCTTGGCTTCGGCCGATTCGGTGGCCTTGCGCATGGCGATGCGGATGTCCTGGTCAGCCTTGAAGTCCGCCGCGTCCTTCAGGTTGCGGCCGACCCAGCCCGAACCGCGGCCATCTTCGGTGCGCACAGTGCAGGTGTAATCGAAGTTGGTGGTGCGCTGGTAAGCGAAGTTGCCGTTGCTGTTGGCGGTGGCCTGGAAGCCCTGGCCGTCCTCCAGGAAGCCGGCGGCGACCAGGCCGTGGCCGCGGCACGGGGCGATCGAATCGGCAGCGACCTTGGCACGGAAGGCCGGATCGATCGCGGCGGTGGATTCGCTGAAGGTCGGGCTGGCGCGGTAGCTCTGCTTGCCGATGGCCGGCATGAACTCCGGGTTCTCCGGGGCCAGGCGGGCCAGGTCTTCGGCACGGCGTACCACGCGTTCCAGCGCGGCGTCGTCGAACTCGTTGATCGAGGCGGTGCCGACGCGCTTGCCGAAGGCGACGGTGACCGCCAGCTCGGTGTTGTCGACGATGCCGCTGGTGGAGACATTGTTCAGCGCGAAACGGATGTTGCCGCTGATCGCACCGGCCAGCACGGCGGTGCACTCGTCGGCCTTGGACAGGGCGATGACCTTGTCGAGGATGGCCTTGGCCTGGGCTTCGGTGAAGATACTCATGTGTAAGGGCTCCTGACCGGTCAGCCGAGGCTGCGTGCGGTGTTGATGACGTTGATGCCGTTGAAGCGCGCGGTGGACGAGCCGTGCGAGACCGCCGAGACCTGGCCCGGCTGGCCCTTGCCGTCGAAGAACGAACCGCCCAGGCGGTAGTCACGCTCGTCGGCCACGGCGGTACAGGCGTTCCAGAATTCCGGCGTGCGGATCTGGTAGGCCACGTCTTCCAGCATGCGGGTGATCTGGCCGTTCTTGATCTCGTAGAACAGCTGGCCGCCGAACTGCGCGTTGTAGCGCTGCTGGTCGATCGAGAACGAACCGTCACCGATGATGTAGATGCCGTTCTCCACGTCCTTGATCAGGTCCGGCACGCTCAGCGGCTTCTTGCCCGGTGCCATCGACACGTTGGCCATGCGCTGGAACTGAACGCTGGACCACGAGTCGGCATAGCAGCAGCCGTCGGACTCGGTCTTGCCGAGGATGTGCGCCTGGTCGCGGATGGTCTGGTAGTCCACCAGCTTGCCGTTGCTGATCAGGTCCCAGCGCTTGCACTTCACGCCTTCGTCGTCGTACGCCACGGCGCCGAGGCTGCCCGGCTGGGTCTTGTCGGCGAAGATGTTGACCAGCTCGCTGCCGTACTGGAAACGCTGTTCGCGCTTGTCCAGGGTGGCGAAGCTGGTGCCGGCGTAGTTGGCTTCGTAGCCGAGCACGCGGTCCAGTTCCAGCGGGTGGCCGATCGACTCGTGGATGGTCAGCCAGGTGTGCGACGGATCGAGCACCAGGTCGTACTTGCCCGGCTTCACCGACGGTGCCTTCAGCTTTTCCTGCGCCTGCCGGGCGGCGGCGATGGCGTCTTCCTTCATGTCGTAGGAAGAACTGTAGTTGACCACGCCATTGGGGCTGACCACCTTGCCCGCGGCGGCGCCGTCCAGGTACTCGTAGCCCAGGCCCATCGGCGAGGACAGGCCCGAACGGGTGCGGAACTTGCCGCTGGCCTTGTCGATGGCGGTGACCGTCATCGGCGCCCAGATGCGATGCACGTCCTGGTCGATGTAGGAACCGTCGGTGGAGGCGAAGTACTTCTGCTCGTTGACCAGGAACAGCATCGAGTTGACGAAGCTGGCACCGGCGCCCATTGCGGCGGCGTTGACGTCCAGCAGCAGGCCGACCTTGTCCTTGATCGGCACCTCCATCGCATTCTTGCGGATCGGCGTGCGCCAGCTCACCTCACCCACGCCCGGCGCCTTGGCCAGCTGCACCGGCGCGGTCTGCACGCCGGCATTGGCCTTGGCGATCGCGGCCGCCTGCTGCGCTGCCTTGGCCACGTCGGCGGTGCCCAGCGCGTTGGTGGCGGCAAAGCCCCACGCACCATTGACGATCACGCGGATGCCGACGCCGGTGGACTCGGTGTTCACCACGTTCTGCACCTTGTCCTCGCGGGTGATCACGAACTGCCGCAGGTAGCGGCCGATGCGCACGTCGCAGTAGGTGGCACCGGCCTGGCGGGCGGCAGCCAGCGCCGCATCGGCCAGGCGCTTCTTCAGCCCCAGGTCCAGCGTGCTCTGCAGCTGCTCGGCGGCGATCACCTTGCCGAAGAAGGAGGGCACGATCAGCCCGCCCGCGGTAAGCCCGGTCAGGGCCAGGAAGTCACGTCTTTGCAAGGCTGCTCTCCATGTCGAAGGATGGGTGGCTCAAGCGCCGAGACTGCGCGCGGTGTTGATGATGTTGATGCCGTTGAAGCGGGTGGTGGATGAACCGTGCGAGACCGCCGACACCTGGCCCGGCTGGCCCTTGCCATCGAAGAACGAACCGCCCAGGCGGAAGTCGCGTTCATCGCAGATGGCGGTGCAGGCATTCCAGAATTCCGGGGTGCGGATCTGGTAGGCCGCATCCTCGACCATGCCGGCGATCTTTCCGTCCTTGATCTGGTAGTACAGCTGGCCGCCGAACTGCGCGTTGTAACGCTGCTGATCGATCGAATACGAACCGCGGCCGTGGATGTAGATGCCGTTCTCCACGTCCTTGATCATGTCCTCGACGCTGAGCGGTTGCTTGCCCGGCGCCAGCGAGACATTGGCCATGCGCTGGAACTGCACGCTGGACCAGGAATCGGCATAGCTGCAGCCATGCGATGCATCGCGGCCGAGGATGTGGGCTTCATCGCGGGTGGCCTGGTAGTCGACCAGGATGCCGTCGCGCACCAGGTCCCAGCGCTGGGTCTTCACGCCCTCGTCGTCGTAGCCGACCGCACCGAGGCTGCCGGGCTGGGTCTTGTCGGCGAAGAAGGTGACGATGTCGCTGCCCCAGCGGAAGCCGGCATCGCGCTTGTCCAGCGTGGCGAAGCTGGTACCAGCGTAGTTGGCCTCGTAGCCGAGCACGCGGTCCAGCTCCAGCGGGTGGCCGACGTTCTCGTGGATGGTCAGGAACAGATTGGACGGGTCCAGCACCAGGTCGTACTTGCCGGGCTTCACCGATGGCGCCTTCAGTTTCTCGCGCGCGTGGCGGGCGGCCGCAATGGCGTCCTCGACCGGGTCGTAGGAATCGCGGTAGGCAGTGATGCCGCCGGGCAGCTGCACCTTGCCGCGCGCATCGCCATCGAGGAACTCATAGCCCATGCCCATCGGCGAGGACAGGCCGGCGCGGGTGCGGAATTTGCCGCTGGCCTTGTCGATGGCGGTGGCGGTGAACGGCAACCAGATGCGGTGGATGTCCTGGTCGATGAACGAGCCGTCGCTGGAGGCGAAGTACTTCTGTTCGTTGACCAGGAACAGGGTGGAATTGATGTAGTCGGCGCCCGCATCCAGCGCAGCGGCATTGAGCGCCAGCAGCAGCTCGACCTTGTCCTGGATCGGCACCGCCATCGCGTTCCTGCGGATGGGCGTCTGCCAGCGCACTTCACCGACGGACGGCGTGGGTGCCAGTTGCACCGGGCGGGTCTGGATGCTGGCGTTGGCGCGGGCGATTGCTGCGGCCTGCTCGACCGCTGCGCGCACGGCGGCCTCGGTCTGCTGATGGGTGGCAGCAAAGCCCCAGGCACCGTTGACGATCACCCGCACACCCACGCCGGACGATTCTCGGTTGGTCACATTGCCGACCTGGTGCTCGCGGGTGATCACCGACTGGTTGAGGTAGCGGCCGATGCGCACATCGCAGTAGCTCGCCTTGGCCGAGCGTGCGGTGGCCAGCGCGACCTCGGCCAAGCGCCGGCGCTGGGCGGTATCGACCGGCGCCAGCAGCTGCTCGGCGGCGATGGCACGGGAATGCGGCAGCAGCAGGCCGGCCAGGCCCAGGCCGGAAAAAGCCAGGAACTCACGTCGTTGCACAGCGTTTCTCTCTCTCGCTTGCGGTCGGCAACGCGCCGGACCGATCACGTCAACTCCTCGACTTTCGCCAGCGCGGCGCAACCGGGCAAGTGACTGCAGTCATGGTTGGGGAGGGTTTCGGCAGGGCTTGCAGCCCTGCACCTGCTCAATGCAACGGCAACGGCCAAAGCCAGAGCCAGAGCCAGAGCGGCATTCCGTGGGTGGGCGGGGCGGTGTCGGATTGCGGGGACGCCGTGAATCCGTCCATGGAGGCTTGGCAGCCGCATCCATGCGGCTGACACCCCGCAATCCGACACCGCCCCACCTCTGACAGATTCCTGCGGCTGTTGGTAGGTGTCGACCTTGGTCGACACATCTGTCAGGTATCGAAATGAATCCGGGGTCAGATCCGTTTTCCACAGGAAAACGGATCTG
>NZ_LEKR01000030.1:0-53266 GCF_001580555.1 Stenotrophomonas sp. DDT-1 | reverse complement strand
CAGATCCCTTTTCCTGCGGAAAAGGGATCTGACCCCGGAAGCCGCCGGCTGTTGCTTTTGCTTCTGCTCCTTTCTTTTGATCTTCCGTGGCTGGCGCACACGGAAACTGTCAGAGGCCGGGCGGGATGGGCTGCGCAGGGGCGTGAGCCGCATGGATGCGGCGACCGAGCTTACATGGACGTACTTGCAGCGGCCCCTGCGCAGTTCATCCCGCCCGGCCAAGCACGGCTGTTGCTTTCACGCCCCCCAGCCAGCCACGAGGGGCTCCGCCGTTGGCCGTATCCGCGCCGAAGGCGCGATAATGACCGGATGGAAACTGTCCGCATCGCTACCCGCAAGAGCCCGCTCGCCCTCTGGCAGAGCGAACACGTCGCCGACCGCCTGCGCCAGGCCCACCCCGGCCTGCACGTGGAACTGGTGCCGATGAGCACCCGCGGTGACGAGGTGCTGGACCGCTCGCTGGCCGCCATCGGTGGCAAGGGCCTGTTCCTGAAGGAACTGGAGCTGGCCATGCTGCGGGGCGAGGCCGACTGCGCCGTGCACTCGCTGAAGGATGTGCCGATGGAACTGGACGCGCCCTTCGCGCTGCCGGCGATGCTGACCCGGCACGACCCGGCCGATGGTTTCGTCTCCAACCTGTACGCCTCGCTGGACGCGCTGCCGATCGGCGCGCGGGTCGGCACCTCGTCGCTGCGCCGCCAGGCCCAGCTGCGCGCGCTGCGCCCGGACCTGGAACTGCTGGACCTGCGCGGCAACGTCAATACTCGCCTGGCCAAGCTCGACAACGGTGGCTACGACGCCATCGTGCTGGCGGTGGCCGGCCTCGAGCGCCTGGGCCTGGGCGAGCGCATCGTCGCGCGCCTGCAACCGCCGCAGTGGCTGCCAGCGCCGGCGCAGGGCGCGGTGGCGGTAGAGTGCGACGGAGGCAACACGCGCCTGATGGCGCTGTTCGCCACGCTTGATGACGCCGCCACGCGCGCTTGCGTGGAAGCCGAGCGGGCCATGAACCGCGCGCTGCATGGCAGCTGCCACGTGCCGGTGGCGGCGATCGCGCAGTGGCAGGGCGACGACCTGCACCTGCAGGGCTTGGTCGGCAGCGCCAGTGATGGCCGCGCCGTGCGCGCCGAAGCGGTGGGCCCGGCCCGCGATCCGGAAGCGCTGGGCCAGCAGGTGGCGAAGCTGCTGCTGGACGATGGTGCTGGCGAACTGCTGAACGTCTGAGCCCCGATGTCTGTAGAGCCGAGCCATGCTCGGCTGCTCTTCGCCGGGAAAATCCCGGGCTTCGCGCTCAAGTCGAGCATGGCTAGACTCTACAAAAACGAAACGGGCGCCCTGGGCGCCCGTTCTGCTTATTTGAACTTGTAGACCACGTTCATCGTGGTCAGCGTATCGGTCTTGCGCTTGTCGACAGCGACGTCGCTGTTGTAACGCGCCTGCCAGCCGGCCTTCAGCGCCAGGTGCTCGTTCATGCTCACCGAGACACCGAAGTCATTCTGGCCGAAGGTGTTGTACGAACCGGACTCGACCAGCAGCGTGTTCACCAGGTCGGTGTTGTCGGTCAGCGAGTACTTCAGGTCGAACAGGCCACGGCCGATCATGCCGGTACGGGTGCGGTCATCCTCGGTGCTGTGGGTACGGCGCACGCCGGGGCCGATCTGCGCGTCGAACGAAAAGCGCTCGGTGTTCCACAGGCGGGTGCCGTAACCCAGACCGAACGAGCTCTGGCGGTCGTAGGTGGCGAAGTCGTCGCGCTCGGTACGCACCGTGGCCGTCAGCTGGCGGTGCTCGCCCAGCTGCAGCGCGCTGCCCGCACTGCCGGTGTAGCGGTTGGCGGTGGTGTTGCTGCGGCGGGTGGTGGTGCCGTCGTCATTGGTCTCGGTCACCTTGGAGCTGGAGCGCAGGCCGAACAGGTCCATGCTGTGCACCCAGTCGCCGTCGGTGTAGCGCAGGCGCAGGCGGCCGTTGAAGCTCTCGGTGCTGCTGTTGCCGCGTGCCGAGGCAAAGCCGAGCTCGCCGCCGCTGCCACTCCACGGCGAGGACATCGCCGCCAGTTCGGAGGCATCCTGCGCGTATGCGAGCGGCGCACACAGCAGCAGGGGGATCAGCAGGGACACGCGCAGGGACATCGAGGCTTCTCCGGAACGGTTAACAGCCGGTGATGATACTGGAAGCGTGATGGCGGTCCGAATCGATCCAAAGCGTGCTTCAGCGAACGTTGCCGCGATCGCCTATTCAGGGCAGATCGACACGCAATGCGGGGTCGTTGAAGCGCGAATAGCGCAGGCGCAGCTGGAAGCTGCGGCCATTGCTGCTGCCGCTGCGCACGATCTGGCGTGGCAGGCCCTGGGCATCCACCCAGTACTCCAGGCGTTCGCCGGGCTGGCTGCTGCGCAGCCGGTAGTGACGGGTCTCGACCCCGTCCAGCGCCTGGCTGCCGAGGTCTTCGGCCTTCAGGTCGGCGGGCAGGGCGTCGGCGGGCAGCGGGTTGCGCCACTGCTCGAGCAGGCCGGGCGGGGCCGGCACCTGGCGGATCGCACCGTCGGCCTGCAGGAACAGGGTGTCGCCGATGATGGTCTGCGGCCCGGCCGGGGTCTCCACCCGGAAACGGTCGGGTGCAACGAAGTCCATGGCGCTGCGTACCCGCTGCGGCGCGCCCAGCACCTCCAGTTCGGCGTGGAAGCTGCGCAGGGCGGCGAAACGCTGGCTGGCGCCCAGCACCGCCTGTGCCGGATCGGCGGCGGGTACCGGGGCCCCGGTGCCCGCCGGCGCCGGCGCGCGATCGCAGGCGGCCAGCAGCAGGCAGGCCAGCAGGGACAGGGCAGGCAACCGGCGCATCGGGCATTCCATGGGGTGGGGGCGATCACGATAGCCCAAACGTTCCACACAAGACCCGCGACTCGGACATAATCGGGGGTATGGACCGATACGAACGCATCACCGCCCTGCATCGTCTGCTCAAGTCCGCGCGCTATCCGGTGACGGTGGCGACCCTGCAGGACAAGCTCGGTTGTTCCCGTGCCACCGTCTATCGCGACCTGGCCTTCCTGCGCGATGCGCTGATGGCACCGATCGAGGGCGACGGCGAGGCCGGCTTCCGCTACCAGGCCGACGAGAGCGACCGCTTCGAGCTGCCCGGCCTGTGGCTCAGCTCGGAGGAGCTGCATGCCCTGCTGGCCTCGCAGCACCTGCTGGCGCGTACCGGCGGCGGCGTGCTGTCGTCGGTGCTGGCGCCGCTGCAGCAGCGCATCGAGAGCCTGCTGGCGGCGCAGGCCGGTGTTTCCAGTTGGCCGGTCGACCGCGTGCGGGTGATTCCGCACCGTGGCCGCAAGTTCGACGAAGGCAGCTTCCGCAGCGTGGCCTCGGCGGTGCTGGAGCGCCGCCAGCTGGCGTTCGAATACCGCGCCCGCTCCACCGACGAGCCGACCAAGCGCACCGTCTCGCCGCAGCGCCTGACCCATTATCGCGACAACTGGTACCTGGATGCCTGGGACCATGACCGCGAGGCGCTGCGCAGTTTCGCGGTGGACCGCATCCACAAGGCACGGGTAATCGACAATGCCGCCCGCGATGTCGCCGACAGCGAGCTGGACGAGCAGCTCGGCGCCAGCTATGGCATTTTTTCGGGTGCCCCGAAGGGCTGGGCGACCATCCTGTTCAGCGCCAAGGCTGCGCGCTGGGTGGCCGACGAGCACTGGCATTCCAAGCAGCAGGGTCGTTTCCTGGCCGATGGCCGCTACGAACTGAAGGTGCCGTACAGCGTCTCGCGAGAGTTGCTGATGGACGTGCTGCACTATGGTTCGGATGCCGAGATCATCGAGCCGATCATGCTGCGCGAGCAGGCCAAGGCGCTGCTTGAGCTGGCCCTGAGCAACTACGAAAAATCCTGACACTCCCCCCGAGAACCCCGTCCCCCATGAAGAAGACCCTGTTGCTGTCCCTGCTCGCCGCTGCGCTGGCCCTGACCGCCTGCGGCAAGTCCGGCGAGCCCTCGCAGAAGCTGGTGGTGGCCGCCACGGCCGTGCCGCATGCCGAGATCCTCGAGGTGGTCAAGCCGATCCTCAAGCAGGAAGGCGTGGACCTGGACGTGCGTGTATTCAACGACTACGTGCAGCCCAACGACCAGCTGGTGCAGAAGCAGGTGGACGCCAACTACTTCCAGACCGAGCCGTACCTGGATGCCTACAACCGCGACCGCAAGACCGACCTGGTGAAGGTGATCGGCGTGCACATCGAGCCGTTCGGTGCGTACTCGCGCAAGGTCAAGTCGCTGGCCGAGCTGCGCGACGGTGCCGACGTGGTGATCCCGAACGATCCGAGCAACAACAGCCGCGCGCTGATCCTGCTGCACAAGGCCGGCGTGATCGAACTGAAGGACCCGGCCAACGCGCTGTCGACCCAGCGTGACATCACCGCCAACCCGAAGAACCTGAAGTTCCGCGAGCTGGACTCGGCGATGCTGCCGCGCGTGCTGGACCAGGTCGATCTGGCCCTGATCAACACCAACTATGCGCTGGACGCCGGCCTCAACCCGACCAAGGATGCGCTGGCGATCGAGAGCCAGGATTCGCCGTACGTGAACTTCCTGGTCGCGCGCCCGGACAACAAGGACGACGCCCGTGTGCAGAAGCTGGCCAAGGCCCTGACCAGCCCGCAGGTGAAGGCCTTCATCGAGACCAAGTACAAGGGCGCGGTGCTGCCGGCGTTCTGATTGCGGCTGATCTGTTGATTTGAATGGTGGGTGTCGACCTTGGTCGACACTGCCTTCCCTGTAGAGCCGAGCCCATGCTCGGCTTTGCTTTTTTGCGGCGCCCCAACAACGGCAGCCGAGCATGGCTCGGCTCCACAGGGTCAACCCAGATGTCGCAGCAGGACGGGGGGGCGGTTTCAATCGACGTGGAAGGCGAGGGTAGCCGCCACGGCCTGCTGCCATCCCGCATACAGCTTCTCGCGCCGGGACACCTCCATCTGTGGCTCGAAGCGCCGGTCCAGGCCCCACTGTGCAGCGATCTGTTCGCGGCTGGACCAGAACCCGACGGCCAGGCCGGCCAGATAGGCCGCACCGAGCGCGGTGGTTTCGGTCAACCGCGGCCGCAGCAGCGGCACACCGAGGATGTCTGCCTGGAAGCCGGCCAGGAAGTCGTTGCCGATCGCACCGCCATCGGCGCGCAGCTCAGTCAGTGCGATAGCGGCATCGGACTGCATTGCATCGAGCACGTCGCGGGTCTGGTAGGCCATCGCTTCCAGCGCGGCGCGCACGAAGTGCGCCTTGCGCGTGCCACGGGTCAAGCCAAACATCGCACCGCGCACATCACTGCGCCAATAGGGCGCACCCAGGCCGACAAACGCCGGCACCAGATAGGCGCCGCCGCTGTCGGGCACCTGCGCGGCCAGTGCCTGGCTGTCGCTGGCGCGTTCGATCATGCGCAGTCCGTCGCGCAGCCACTGCACCACCGAGCCGGCGATGAAGATCGACCCTTCCAGCGCATACTCCACGCGCCCCTCCAGGCCCCAGGCAATGGTGGTCAGCAGGCCGTTGCGCGACCGCACCGCCTGCGCGCCGGTATGCATCAACATGAAGCAACCGGTGCCATAGGTGTTCTTGACCATGCCCGGCTGGAAACAGGCCTGGCCGAACAGTGCGGCCTGCTGGTCACCGGCGATGCCGGCGATCGGGATCGGGTGGTCGAAGAAGAACTGCGGCCGGGTGTGTGCGTACACCGCACTGGAGTCGCGCACCTGCGGCAGCATCGCACGCGGGATGTCGAGCAGGGCCAGCAGATCGTCATCCCAGTCCAGCGTGTGGATGTTGAACAACAGCGTGCGCGCCGCGTTGCTGTAGTCGGTCACATGCGCCTGGCCGCCGCTGAGGTTCCACACCAGCCAGCTGTCGATGGTGCCAAACAGCAGCTCGCCACGTTCGGCGCGCTGCTGCGCACCTTCCACGTGGTCAAGGATCCAGCGCACCTTGGTCGCAGAGAAATAGGCATCGATCAGCAGGCCGGTCCGCTCGCGGATCAGCGCTTCATGGCCTTCGGACTTCAGGCGTTCACAGATGGCGTGGCTCTGCCGCGATTGCCAGACGATGGCGTTGTGTATCGGCTGGCCGGTGGCACGGTCCCAGACCACGGTGGTTTCGCGCTGGTTGGTGATGCCCAGTGCGGCGATATGACGCGGGTCGATCTGCCCGCGGCTGAGCAGTTCGGTCAGCGTGGCATAGACGCTGGTGAGGATCTCGCGCGGGTCATGCTCGACCCAGCCGGGTTGCGGGAAGATCTGTGCAAACTCGCGCTGCGCGCTGCCGATGATGTCGCCGGCACGGTCGAACAGGATCGCGCGCGAACTGGTGGTGCCCTGGTCGATGGCCAGCACGTAGCGGGGCGTCATGCAGCGTCTCCGGTAGAACGGTCAGGGTAACTTACCTTTCTCTCTGTAGAGCCGAGCCATGCTCGGCTGCATTTGCACAACGCAGCCGAGCATGGCTCGGCTCTACAGAGTGGAGTGTTCGATCCACGCCTGCAGCCGTGTCACCTGCGCAGCGTCCAGCCGCAACCCCAGCTTGCTCCTTCGCCACAGCACGTCCTCGGCAGTGCGCGCCCACTCATGCTCGCGCAGAAAGGCCACTTCCCGGGCATGCAGACCGCCGCCAAACCCCTCGCCAAGATCGCGCAGGCCCCGTACCCCCTGCAGCAGTTCCGCACTGCGACTGCCATAGGCCCCGGCCCAGCGTCGCGCGATACCTGCGGGCAACCAGGGTGCCGATACCTGCAGATGCGCGCCCGCCTGCGCGGCGTCGCCCCAGTCGCTGCCTGGCAGCGGGTCTCCGTTTGCTGTCCACGCCGCTCCCATCTGCGGCAGGGCGGGCCGCAGCAGCTCCAGCGCTTCCTCGGCCAGCACCCGGTAGGTGGTCAGCTTGCCGCCCAGCACATGCAGTGCCGGTGCCGGGTCCACCTGCAGCTGCAGGCGGTAATCGCGGCTGAGTCTTGCCGCGCGCGGATCGGGATCAGCCAGCAGCGGACGGACGCCGGCGAACTGCCAGACCACATCTTCCGGCGCGATGGGTTCATGCAGGTAGCGATTGGCCGCTTCGCACAGGTACGCCACCTCTGAAGGCAGCACGCTGCAGCGCGCCGGGTCGCCGCGATAGTCGGTGTCGGTGGTGCCAACCAGCAGGTGGTCGTGGGCGAAGGGCAACAGGAACACCACGCGTCCATCGGGTTGCTGCAGCAGGCACGCGCTGTCATCGGGCCAGGGCCGGCGCAGGACGATGTGGCTGCCTTGTACCAGCCGCAGCGCGGGGCCGCCACTGCGTGCCTCCATCCGTTCCAGCAGGCCGCCGGCCCACGGCCCTGCCGCATTGGCGACGGCGCGCGCGGTCACCTGCTGCTGGCCATCGGCGGATTCCAGCACGGCCTGCCACCGGCCCTGCAAGGGCTGCAGGTCGATGCAGCGGCTGCGCACACGCACCTGTGCGCCCCGCTGCGCGGCATCCAGGGCGTTGAGCAGCACCAGTCGCGCGTCATCGACCTGCGCGTCGGCGTAGCTGAAGGCCTGCCGCAGATCCGGCGAGAGCCAGGGGCCGAGCGGATCGCGCTGAAGGTCCAGGGCGCGCGAGGCGGGAAATGCCGGGCTGCGACGGCCCAGGTGGTCATACAGCCACAGTCCCGCGCGTAGCATCCAGCGTGGGCGCAGATGGGGTTCCCACGGCAGCACAAAGCGCAATGGATGGACCAGATGGGGCGCCTGCCGGCGTACCACCTCGCGTTCGCCCAGCGCCTTGCGCACCAGCCCGAGCTCGCCCTGTTCCAGGTAGCGCAGGCCGCCGTGGATCAGCTTGCTGCTGGCGCTGGAAGTATGCGCGGCCAGGTCGTGCTGCTCGCACAGCAGCACGCGCAGGCCGCGGCCGCTGGCGTCACGGGCGATGCCGGCACCGTTGATGCCGCCACCGATCACCAGCAGGTCGACGTCGTCCATCGTGTCTCCGCGTCCTGTGTCTGTAGCCGAGCCCATGCTCGGCTGCTTTCCGGGTCAGCCGGGCAAGCTCGACTCTACAAAAAAGCAGTCGAGCATGGGCTCGACTCTACAGAACGCCGGTGACGGAAACGACGACGGGCCCCGAAGGGCCCGTCGCGTTGCATCAGTGAAGCAGGTGCAGCCCGGATCAGAAGCGGGCGCCGATGCCGAAGCCGACGGTCCACGGATCCATCTTGGCTTCGCCGATCTTCTCGCCGCCAACCTTGATGTCCGGGCGGGCGCGCATGTAGCGGGCGTCAGCACGGGCGAACCAGGTGGAGTTGATGTTCATGTCGACGCCGACGGTGCCGATCACGCCCTTGGCATCCTTGAAGCGGATGTCGGTGTCAGCGCCGTTGCCCAGCTTCTCGTTGCTGAAGCTCGACTGGTAGTAGCCGACGCCCACGAACGGACGGAACACGTTGTCAGCCTGGCCGAAGTGGTACTGGCCGCTCAGCGCGACCGGCTGCTGCTCGACCGAGCCCAGGCGCGCGTTGTTCGGGCCCTTGAACTTGTTGTCGAACTTGTCAGCGGCGCCCCACAGTTCAACGGCCCAGTTGTCGTTGATGTAGTAGCTGAAGCTGACGGTCGGCGCCGGGCCACCATCGGTCTTCTTCACGCCGGAGATCGGGTCGTTCTTCGGTTCCAGCAGCGAGATGCCGCCAACAACGGCAAAATGCTTGCCCGACGCGGTGTCGGTGCTGCTGCTGTCCTGGGCGAAAGCGGCCGGCGCGAAGGCGGCGGAGGTCAGCAGGGCGAGACTCAGGATACGGATGGAGCGCATGGGGGTATCTCCTAATGTTTCTTGTTTTGGGCCCCCGGTTGCGGGGCGAGCACACCGTAGTCGCCCCAACATGAATCGAATCCGACGCACGTTAAAAAATAGTTTTCCTTGTTCAGCGACGGGTACGGAACGCCTTTATTCATGGGGTTTCTGGCGCTCGGTGACATTCATGCAGTTGGAGAAGATGTGAGCACAGCAACGTTGTGCATCGGCCTGCAAGCGCAGGTGAACGTGGAGTGCAGGGTGCTGCTGCTGGGCTCGATGCCGGGCGTGGCGTCCCTGCAGGAGCAGCGCTATTACGCCCATCCGCGCAACCGCTTCTGGCCGCTGATGGCCGACATCTGTGGTTTCGAGGCGGATCTGGCCTACGCCGCGCGGCTGCAGGCATTGAATGCCGCGGGCATCGGTCTGTGGGATGTGATCGGTCGCTGCGAGCGTCGAGGCAGCCTGGATGCGGACATCGTGCGTGGCACGGAAGTGGCCAATGCACTGCCGGAACTGATCGCCACGTTGCCTGAGCTGACGCTGATCGGCTGCAATGGCGGTGCATCATGGCAGGCGTTCCAGCGCTGGGTGCTGCCGCAGCTGGAGGCCCCGCCACAGGTGGTTGCGTTGCCCTCGACCAGCCCGGCCAATGCGGCGTGGTCGTTGCCGCGCCTGCGCCAGGCCTGGCAGCCGGTTGCAGACGCACTGGCGACATGAAGCGGACATCGTCCGGACAATACGCTACCGACTGGTCGCGGCCGGGACCCGTGGGCAACAGCCTGTCCCGGCTGCGTGCGTACTGAAAACACCTGTAACGGTTGGCGCTGGACCCCGCTGGCCGCACAATAGACGTTTCCCTACACCAGATTGCCGGAGTTATCCCCATGGCCGAAATCAAGGAAGCACTTGTCCCCGATATCGGTGACTACAGCGATATCCCGGTAATCGAGGTGCTTGTCGCCGTCGGCGACACGGTCAAGAAGGACCAGGGCCTGGTGACGCTGGAAAGCGACAAGGCGACCATGGAAGTGCCGTCCTCGGTGGCAGGCGTGGTCAAGGAACTGAAGGTCAAGGTGGGCGACAGCCTGTCCGAAGGCAAGGTCGTGGCGCTGATCGAAGTGGCCGAAGGCGAAGCCGCCGCGCCGGCACCGGCCAAGTCCGCCGCCCCGGCTGCCGCCACCCAGAGCGCGCCGGCCCCGGCCGCTGCTGCGGCGGCCGCTCCGGCCACTCCGGCCACCAGCGGTGGCGCAGTGGAAGCGCTGGTGCCGGACATCGGCGACTACGCCGGCATCCCGGTCATCGAAGTGCTGGTCGCCGTCGGCGACACGGTCAAGAAGGACCAGGGCCTGGTCACGTTGGAAAGCGACAAGGCCACGATGGAGGTGCCGTCGTCTGTGGCCGGTGTGGTCAAGGAGATCAAGGTCAAGGTGGGCGACAACCTGTCGCAGGGCGACGTGGTTGCCATCATCGAGGCCGAAGGCGCTGCGGCGCCGGCCCCGAGCAAGGCCGCCGCTGCTGCTGCCCCGGCCGCCGCCGAAACCGCCACCAAGGTCGAGCCGGTCGCTGTGCCGGCACAGCCGGACAAGCTGGCGGCGCGCGAGATCGCCTCGGCCGGCACCCCGTCCAGCCCGCCGGTGCAGTTCAACGCCGATGGCGTGCTGCCGGCCAAGGTGCCGTACGCCACCCCGGCGGTGCGCGTGTTCGCCCGCGAGCTGGGCGTGGACCTGCTGCAGATCAACGGCACCGAGAAGGGCGGCCGCATCACCAAGGGTGACGTGCAGAAGTTCGTCAAGGCCGCGCTCAGCGGTGGTGTGCCGGCTGCCGGTGGTGCTGCCGTCGCTGCCGGCGGTGGCCTGAACCTGCTGCCGTGGCCGAAGGTCGACTTCAGCAAGTTCGGCGAGACCGAAGTCCAGCCGCTGTCGCGCATCAAGAAGATCTCCGGCGCGAACCTGGCCCGCAACTGGGCGATGATCCCGCACGTCACCCAGTTCGAACAGGCCGACATCACCGACCTGGAAGCCCTGCGCGTGGCGCTGAACAAGGAGAACGAGAAGGCCGGCATCAAGCTGACCATGCTCGCCTTCCTGATCAAGGCCAGCGCCGCGGCGCTGAAGAAGTTCCCGGAATTCAACGCCTCGCTCGATGCCAGCGGCGAAAACCTGACCCTGAAGAAGTACTTCCACATCGGCTTTGCCGCCGATACGCCGAACGGCCTGGTCGTGCCGGTCATCCGCGACGTGGACAAGAAGGGCGTGGTGCAGATCGCGCAGGAAACCGGCGAGCTGGCCAAGAAGGCGCGCGACGGCAAGCTGGGCCCGGCCGACATGAGCGGCGGCTGCTTCTCGATCAGCTCGCTGGGCGGCATTGGCGGCACCGCGTTCACTCCGATCGTCAATGCACCGGAAGTGGCCATCCTGGGCGTGTCCAAGTCCTCCATCCAGCCGGTCTGGAATGGCAAGGAGTTCGCGCCGAAGCTGATGCTGCCGCTGTCGCTGAGCTACGACCACCGCGTCATCGACGGCGCCCTGGCCGCACGCTTCACCACGTACCTGTCGCAGGTGCTGGCCGACATGCGCCGCGTGCTGCTGTAAGGCATCGCTTCGCCCCCACCGTGCGGCCGCTGCCCCTGGCGCGGCCGCGTGAACAGATGCAGTGACAGCCCGCCGGCCCTGCCGGCCGGGCACAAGGAAAACCACCATGGCCACGATTGAAGTCAAGGTTCCCGACATCGGCGATTACAGCGATGTTCCGGTGATCGAAGTGTTGGTCGCCGTCGGCGACACGGTGAAGAAGGACCAGGGCCTGGTGACCCTGGAGTCGGACAAGGCCACCCTGGAAGTGCCGTCCTCGGCGGCCGGCGTGGTCAAGGAGATCAAGGTCAAGCTGGGCGACACCTTGTCCGAAGGCGCCGTGGTCGTGGTGCTGGACGCTGAAGGCGCCGCCGATGCCCCGGCCAAGGCCGCTGCGCCGGCTCCGGCTGCGGCCGCTCCGGCCAGCAAGCCGCCGGTGACCCCCTCGCACCGCGCCCCGGCCGAGCCGGTGGCACCGAAGCCGGCGCTGTCCAGTGGCAAGCCGGCCGACATCGAATGCGAAATGGTCGTGCTGGGCTCCGGCCCGGGCGGCTACACCGCCGCCTTCCGCGCCGCCGACGTTGGCCTGGATACGGTGCTGGTCGAGCGCTACGCCAGCCTCGGCGGCGTCTGCCTCAACGTCGGTTGCATTCCGTCCAAGGCGCTGCTGCACGCCGCCGCGGTGATCGACGAAGTGGCCCACGCCGGCGATTTCGGCGTCGAGTTCGGCAAGCCGACCATCACCCTGGACAAGCTGCGCCAGTACAAGGAAAAGGTCGTCAACCAGCTGACCAAGGGCCTGGCCGGCATGGCCAAGCAGCGCAAGGTCCGCAACGTGCAGGGCGTCGGCAGGTTCATCTCGGCCAACGAACTGGAGATCACCGCCGCAGACGGCAGCACCCAGCTGCTGCGCTTCCAGAAGTGCATCATCGCCGCGGGTTCGCAGGCGGTGAAGCTGCCGAACTTCCCGTGGGACGACAAGCGCGTGATGGATTCCACCGACGCGCTGGAGCTGGCCGAAGTGCCGGGCTCGCTGCTGGTCGTCGGCGGCGGCATCATCGGCCTGGAAATGGCCACTGTGTACAGCGCACTGGGCAGCAAGGTCACCGTGGTCGAGTTCATGGACCAGCTGATGCCGGGCGCCGACAAGGACCTGGTCAAGCCGCTGGCCGACCGCCTGAAGAAGCAGGGCATCGACGTGCACCTGAAGACCAAGGCCTCGGGCGTCACTGCCGATGCCAAGGGCATCACCGTGACCTTCGAGGCGGCCGAGGAAGGCCAGGCGCCGGCGCTGGCGCAGGGCACCTTCGACCGCGTGCTGGTGGCCGTGGGCCGCTCGCCGAACGGCAAGAAGATCGATGCCGAGAAGGCCGGCGTGCAGGTCACCGACCGTGGCTTCATCCCGGTCGATCGCCAGATGCGCACCAACGTGCCGCACATCTTTGCCATCGGCGACATCGTTGGCAACCCGATGCTGGCCCACAAGGCCACGCACGAGGGCAAGCTGGCGGCTGAAGTGGCCGCTGGCCACAAGAAGGAGTGGGTGGCGCGGGTGATTCCGTCGGTGGCCTACACCAACCCGGAAATCGCCTGGGTCGGCGTCACCGAGACCGAAGCCAAGGCCAAGGGCCTGAAGGTCGGCGTGGCCAAGTTCCCGTGGGCCGCCAGCGGCCGCGCGATCGGCATCGGTCGCACCGAGGGCTTCACCAAGCTGATCTTCGACGAAGAGACCCACCGCATCATCGGCGGCGCGATCGTCGGCGTGCATGCCGGTGACCTGCTGGCCGAGATCGGCCTGGCCATCGAGATGGGCGCGGAAGCCGAGGACATCGGCCACACCATTCATGCGCACCCGACACTGAGCGAGTCGGTGGCGATGGCCTCGGAAATCTACGACGGCACGATCACCGATCTGTACATGCCGAAGAAGAAGTAAGGCGCCCGCGCCGTTCCGAACGAAAAGCCCTGGCAGTTGCCGGGGCTTTTTGTTTCTTCGTTCGACGCCGTTGCGAGCGTTCGGGCCGCTGCGCGGGTGGCAGGCATTTGGACAAATGTCCCCCGTCGCCCGCCTGCGGCGGTCGCCTCCTCCTTTACTTTGTCCAAATGCCTGCCACCCGCGCAGCGGCTCGGCTTGCGGAAAGTCGAGAGTCGGTGCTCAGGCCGCCTGGATGCATGACACGCGGAGGGAGCGGGGGCTGTGTGCGAAGTAAAGGAGGAGGCGTCGGCCTCAGGCCGGCGCCGGGGGACATTCGCACGCAGCCCCCGCTCCCTCCAGCGCTCGACCCAGCTTGCATCTGCGGCAACTGCCACCGCTCGCAGCGACTCGGCTTGCTGAAAGTAGAACCACTGCCACGGCAAAGGCCGCGTGGATGCCTGATACGCGGGGGGAGACGGGCTTGTGTGCGAAGTAAAGGAGGAGGCGTCGGCCGCAGGCCGGCGCCGGAGGACATTCGCACGCAAGCCCCTCTCCCCCCGCGCTCGACCAACCCGCTTCTGCTTGACCGTGCAAACAAAAAAGCGCGGCCCCGATGTTCCGGAGGCCGCGCCAGGAGAGAGAATGCCGTGGAAGGGGCGGGTGTCAGAACACGAAGCTGACGCCGGCCACCGGGCCCTTGAATTCCTGCTTCAGGCCGATGGTGCCGTCGCTGCCCTTCTTGTCCGCATCGAGCTTGAACCAGTCGTAGCCGGCGAACACACCGAAGTTCCTGGTGAAGCGGTAATCGACGATGGCGTTGGCGCGGCTCAGATCGCCCTTGTAGTCATCGAAGCTGCCCCAGCGCGTGTTGAGGTACTGGCCCTGCAGGGTGATCATCCACTTCTCGGACGGGGTGAAGCTCAATCGCGCACCGACCACCGGCGCCACGCCGTCGGTCTTCTCGTTGAGGAACTGGCCTTCGTACACGGTGCCCAGATCGGCGTAGGCCTTGGTGCTGACCTTGGCGTACTCGGCACCCAGCTGCAGGCCCAGGTCGAACGTATCGGTGTCCACCACCGAGTAGTCATAGACCAGGCTGGCCACCTGGTACTTCAGTTCGCCCTTGACGAAGCTGCCGGACGGCACGTTGACGTCACCGAAGGAGATGTCCTGGCCGAGGGTCTCGCGGCGATCCTTGTCGTACTTGAAATAGTTGAACAGCAGGCGCTGGCGGTTGCTGATGCGGAACATGCCGTCAATGCGCGGCTCCCACTCCTTGCCACCCAGCTTGAAGTCCTCGGAGAAGCCGATGTCCTGGCCGGCGACATTGGTCTTGCCGCGGAGCGTGTTGTCCGAGTCGATGTTCATCGCACCCAGGCGCAGGGCAAAGCGGTCGTCGCCTTCGGCGGCGTGGGCGGCGGTGGCGAACGAGGCGCCGGCGGCGAGCAGGGAGAGAGCGAGCAGGGTGGGTACGGGGCGCATCGAAGAGTCCTTGCAGTGGTTCATCAGAATGAAGACCACTGTGCCGGACAGGCCCGTCCACCATCCGTGAACGTATGGTCCACGGCATGTGCACGGTTCAGTGCTGTCGCGACGATGCAAAAAGATGGCCCCGGAGACGGGCTTCGGGGCCATCGTGGGACCTGCGGGGTGGAGCCGACGAGGATGCTGCAGGCAGGTCGAAAGATCGGACCTGCGCATCCGGCGAAAGTTCCTCGCCTGCGACCAAAGTTCAATACTGCGGTGCAGCATCATGCGGACGTCATTGTCCCCCGGGTGGTACGCAAAAATGTAACCGTTACCGCAACTTGCGGCTTCCCGGGATGAACAGGCAGCGGTTGTCTCGCAAATTGTCCCATTGCTATAATTTGGCGGCTCGATGAGGCCCCCCTGCTGTAGCCGCCTCAGCCTTCCACTTGCAACCACGCGGGACGTCCTGTGCTGAACTCCGTTGACGCGGGTCGGCGACTGATGCTGCGCGCCGCGGTCTATCCGCTGGCCGCGGTCGCTGTCCTGGCCCTGGCCTTCCTGCTGGTCGGTCCGAAATACGCCCTCGGCGCGCTGGCGTCCGGTGTGGCCATTTCGGCCGGTGGCTGGGTGGCGGCAAGGATGGCGCTGGGGGGCGGTGCGGTGGCCGCAGGATCGGCGATGGCTCGCCTGATCATTGCGATCGTGGCCAAGTGGGTCGTGGTTTTCGGCGTCCTGCTGGTGGGGTTCCTGGTCTTCAAGCTGCCTGCATTGGCGCTGTTGGCCGGTATCGCCGTCGGCTTGATGTTCCAGGTCCTGGCGATGGCCAGGCGTTGACAGAATTCAATTAACTGAAGGTTCCGGACACATGGCGGGCGAGGCTCTAACCCCTACCAGCTACATCCAGCATCACCTGCACAACCTGACCGCGCCGGTCGGCAAGGGTGAGGGTATGTTCTGGCATATCCACGTCGATACCTTCCTCACTGCGGTCCTGATGGGCCTGGTGATCGTTGTCGCGTTCTGGCTGGGCACCCGCAAGGCCACCGCCGGCGTGCCGGGCAAGTGGCAGGCCTTCGTCGAGATCTGCCTGGAGTTCGTCGACCGCCAGGCCAAGGACACCTACCACGGCAAGAGCAAGCTGGTCACGCCGATCGCCATCACCATCTTCTTCTGGATTCTGCTGATGAATCTGCTGAAGATGATCCCGGCCGATTTCATCGCCAAGCCGCTGGAATGGGCGGGCGTGCACTACTGGAAGCCGGTCCCGACCGCTGACGTCAACGCCACCCTGGGCATGGCCATCAGCGTGTTCTTCCTGATGCTGTTCTTCGCGCTCAAGTCCAAGGGCCTGGGCGGCTTCATCAAGGAATTCCTGACGGCGCCGTTCGGCAAGTGGATGATGCCGTTCAACCTGATCCTCAACATCGTCGAGTGGCTGAGCAAGCCGATCTCGCTGGCGATGCGACTGTTCGGCAACATGTTCGGCGGCGAAATCGTGTTCCTGCTGATCTGGGTGCTGGGTGGTGCCGGTTTCTTCGGTGCCATTGCCGGTGGTGTGTTCGGCCTCGGCTGGATGCTGTTCCACCTGCTGGTGATCCCGCTGCAGGCCTTCATCTTCATGATGCTGTCGATCGTGTACCTGAGCCTGTCGGAAGACGCTCACTGAGTTTCAAGCTTCAACGCGTTTCAACCTTCATCCGTTTCATCACCCTTAGCAACTTAAGTTCCTGGAGATAACCATGTACTTCGCCGTCCTGACCAACTTCGCGCAGATTCAGAGCTCCACCGCCCTTGCCGTCGGCATCATGATCGGCCTGGCCGCGCTGGGCGCCGGTCTGGGTCTGGCCATCATGGCTGGTAAGTTCCTGGAGTCGGCCGCCCGCCAGCCGGAACTGATCCCGGTCCTGCAGGTCCGCATGTTCATCACCGCCGGCCTGATCGACGCCGCGTTCATCATCTCGGTCGCCGTTGGCCTGCTGCTGGCCTTCGCCAACCCGCTGTCGGCTGCCTTCGCTGGCGCCGTCACCAAGGCTCTGGCCGGCTGATACAGCGGTTTGAGACGACCGGGTGCTGATGCACCCGGTTTCGGATGAAGGCCGGATGTGCCGCTTCGGCGGCGCGTCCACCCCGAAACCAGCGATCGAGCTAACCATGAATATCAATTTCACCCTTCTTGCGCAGGCGCTGGCCTTCGCTGGTCTGATCTGGATCATCGCGACCAAGATCTGGCCGCCGCTGATGAACGCGATCGAAGAGCGCCAGCAGAAGATTGCTGAAGGCCTCGCTGCTGCCGACCGCAGCCAGAAAGATCTGGCCCAGGCGCAGGAGAAGGTCAACGAAGCGCTGAAGGAAGCCCGCACCAAGGCCAACGAGATCATCGATCAGGCCCATGCGCGTGCCAACCAGATCGTTGATGCTGCCCGCAACGAAGCGATCACCGAAGCCACCCGTCAGAAGGAACTGGCCCAGGCTGAAATCGACGCCGCCGCCAACCGTGCCCGTGAAGATCTGCGCAAGCAGGTGTCCGCGCTGGCCGTGACCGGTGCCGAAAAGCTGCTCAAGCGCGAAATCGACGCCAACGCCCACAAGGCGCTGCTCGACGAGCTGGCCTCGGAGATCTAAGGATGAGCCAGGCCCTCACGCTTGCCCGCCCGTACGCCCGCGCCGCGTTCGCGACCGCGCGCGACGAAGGCGCGTTCGCGCCGTGGTCGGACGCCCTGGCGTTCTCCGCCCACGTCGCCGCCGATCCGCGCGTGGCGGCCCTGCTCGCCAACCCGGAGCTGGGTCGTGACGACGCCGTCGCCCTGCTGGCGCCGGTGTCCCACGGCGAGACCTACTCGCGCTTCCTGGCCATCCTGGCCGAATCGCATCGCCTGCCGCTGCTGCCGGAAATCTCCGGCATGTTCGACGCCCTGCGCGCCGAAGCCGAGCACGTGGTCAAGGCCACCGTCACCTCGGCTGCCGAACTGTCGGCCGGTGAACTGGACGCGATCAAGGTAGCGCTGCGCAAGCGCTTCAACCGCGAGGTCGACGTGACCACCGCGGTCGATGCCTCGCTGATCGGCGGCGCCGTGATCGACGCCGGCGACGTGGTCATCGATGGTTCGCTGAAGGGCAAGCTGGCCCGTCTGCAGACCGCGCTCGCTAACTGAATTCATTTAACGTCCGGCCCCGCTGCCGGCACTAGGACTTGACGATGGCAACCACGCTCAACCCCTCCGAAATCAGCGAACTGATCAAGAACCGCATCGAGAAGGTCAAGCTGGCCGCGGAATCGCGCAACGAAGGCACCGTGACCAGCGTGTCCGACGGCATCGTGCGCATCTTCGGTCTGGCCGACGTGATGCAGGGCGAAATGATCGAACTGCCGAACAACACCTTCGCACTGGCCCTGAACCTGGAGCGCGACTCGGTCGGCGCCGTGGTCCTGGGTGACTACGAGCACCTGCGCGAAGGCGATGTCGCCAAGACCACCGGCCGCATCCTGGAAGTGCCGGTCGGTCCGGAACTGCTGGGTCGCGTCGTGAACGCGCTGGGCGAGCCGATCGACGGCAAGGGCCCGCTGGGCACCGACCTGACCGCTCCGGTGGAGCGCGTTGCTCCGGGCGTGATCTGGCGCAAGTCGGTCGACCAGCCGGTGCAGACCGGTTACAAGTCGGTCGACTCGATGATCCCGATCGGCCGTGGTCAGCGCGAGCTGATCATCGGTGACCGCCAGACCGGCAAGACCGCCATGGCGATCGATGCGGTGATCAACCAGAAGGGCACCGGCATCAAGTGCGTGTACGTTGCGATCGGCCAGAAGGCTTCGACCATCGCCAACATCGTGCGCAAGCTGGAAGAGAACGGCGCGCTGGCCCACACCATCGTGGTGGCCGCGACCGCTTCCGAATCGGCTGCCATGCAGTACATCAGCGCCTACTCGGGCTGCACCATGGGTGAGTACTTCATGGACCGCGGCGAAGACGCGCTGATCGTGTACGACGATCTGTCCAAGCAGGCTGTCGCCTACCGCCAGATCTCGCTGCTGCTGAAGCGCCCGCCGGGCCGCGAAGCCTACCCGGGTGACGTGTTCTACCTGCACTCGCGCCTGCTGGAACGCGCTGCCCGCGTGTCCGAGGAATATGTCGAGAAGTTCACCGAAGGCAAGGTCACCGGCAAGACCGGTTCGCTCACCGCGCTGCCGATCATCGAAACCCAGGCCGGCGACGTGTCCGCGTTCGTTCCGACCAACGTGATCTCGATCACCGACGGCCAGATCTTCCTGGAAACCGACCTGTTCAACGCCGGCATCCGCCCGGCCGTGAACGCCGGTATCTCGGTGTCGCGCGTCGGTGGCTCGGCCCAGACCAAGATCATCAAGAAGCTGTCGGGCGGCATCCGTATCTCGCTGGCCCAGTACCGTGAACTGGCTGCCTTCGCGCAGTTCGCCTCGGACCTGGACGAAGCGACCCGCAAGCAGCTGGAGCGTGGCCAGCGCGTCACCGAGCTGATGAAGCAGAAGCAGTACGCGCCGATGTCGATCGCCAACCAGGCGCTGTCGATCTACGCCGTCAACGAGGGTTACCTCGACGACGTGCCGGTCAACAAGCTGCTGGCGTTCGAAGAAGGCCTGCACGCCCACTTCGCCAACACCCAGGGCGAGCTGATCAGCAAGGTCAACGCCACCGGCGGTTGGGACAACGACATCGAAGGTGCCTTCAAGAAGGGCATCGCCGAGTTCAAGACCACCGGCAGCTGGTAATCGCGGTCCTGTAGAGCGGAGTCACCGGCTCCGCTGGACCAGATGACAAACGGTTGAACAACGCGGGGCATCAGCCCCGCGCCACGGGAAACAAGAGATGGCAAGCGGACGCGAAATCAAAACCAAGATCAAGAGCGTGCAGAACACCCGCAAGGTGACGCGCGCCCTGGAAATGGTCTCGGCCTCCAAGATCCGCAAGGCGCAGGATCGGATGAAGACCTCGCGTCCGTACGCGCAGGCGATGAAGCAGGTGATCGGTCACCTGGCCCAGGCCAGCACCGACTACCAGCATCCGTTCCTGGTCGAGCGTGAGCAGGTAAAGCGGGTCGGTTTCATCGTGATCTCCTCCGATCGCGGTCTGGCCGGCGGCCTGAACAACAACCTGTTCCGCAAGATGCTGGGCGAAGCCAAGGCATGGCAGGACAAGGGTGCCGAAGTGGACCTGGTGACCATCGGCCAGAAGGCATCGACCTTCTTCCGCCGCGTGAAGGTCAACATGGTCGGCAGCGTGACCCACATCGGCGACGTGCCGAAGCTGGAATCGCTGATCGGTGTGATCAAGGTCATGCTCGACGCCTTCACCGAAGGCAAGATCGACCGCGTGTACCTGGTCTACAACCGCTTCGTGAACACCATGGTGCAGAGGGCCAGCTTCGATCAGCTGCTGCCGCTGCCGCCGGCCGAGAAGCAGGTCGCTCACCACGACTGGGACTACCTGTACGAACCCGATGCCGCGACCGTGCTGGAGCACGTGATGACGCGTTACATCGAGTCGCTGGTGTACCAGGCACTGCTGGAAAACGTCGCCTCCGAGCATGCCGCACGCATGGTTGCGATGAAGGCGGCGAGCGACAACGCCAACAAGCTGATCGGCACCCTGCAGCTCGTCTACAACAAGGCGCGCCAGGCAGCGATCACCCAGGAAATCTCCGAAATCGTCGGCGGCGCGGCAGCAGTCTGACCGCGTTCGTTCAAAGCACACATTAGAGGATGCAGCAATGAGTCAGGGCAAGATCGTTCAGATCATCGGCGCGGTCGTCGACGTCGAATTCCCGCGTGAATCGGTGCCGAAGGTGTACGACGCACTGAAGGTCGAAAACACCGAGATCACCCTCGAAGTCCAGCAGCAGCTGGGCGACGGCGTGGTGCGTACCATCGCCCTCGGTTCCACCGACGGCCTGAAGCGCAACCTGGTTGCCGTCAACACCGGCCGCGGCATTTCGGTGCCGGTCGGCGCCGGCACCCTGGGCCGCATCATGGACGTGCTGGGCCGTCCGATCGACGAAGCCGGCCCGGTCGCTGCCAGCGACAACTGGGAAATCCACCGCGCTGCGCCGTCGTATGAAGACCAGTCCCCGGCCACCGAGCTGCTGGAAACCGGCATCAAGGTCATCGACCTGATGTGCCCGTTCGCCAAGGGCGGCAAGGTCGGCCTGTTCGGCGGCGCCGGCGTCGGCAAGACCGTCAACATGATGGAGCTGATCAACAACATCGCCAAGGCGCACAGCGGCCTGTCCGTGTTCGCCGGCGTGGGTGAGCGTACCCGTGAGGGCAACGACTTCTACCACGAAATGAAGGACTCCAACGTCCTGGACAAGGTGGCGATGGTGTACGGCCAGATGAACGAGCCGCCGGGCAACCGCCTGCGCGTCGCGCTGACCGGCCTGACCATGGCCGAGTACTTCCGCGACGAGAAGGACGAAAACGGCAAGGGCAAGGACGTCCTGTTGTTCGTCGACAACATCTACCGCTACACCCTGGCCGGTACCGAAGTGTCGGCACTGCTGGGCCGTATGCCGTCCGCAGTGGGTTACCAGCCGACCCTGGCCGAGGAAATGGGCGTCCTGCAGGAGCGCATCACCTCGACCAAGAACGGCTCGATCACCTCGATCCAGGCCGTCTACGTTCCCGCGGACGACCTGACCGACCCGTCGCCGGCGACCACCTTCGCCCACCTGGACTCGACCGTCACCCTGTCGCGTTCGATCGCCTCGCTGGGTATCTACCCGGCCGTCGATCCGCTGGACTCCACCAGCCGCCAGATGGACCCGCTGGTCATCGGCCACGAGCACTACGACACCGCCCAGCGCGTCCAGCAGACCCTGCAGAAGTACAAGGAACTGAAGGACATCATCGCGATCCTGGGCATGGACGAACTGTCCGAAGAGGACAAGCAGGCCGTGTCGCGCGCCCGTAAGATCGAGCGCTTCTTCAGCCAGCCGTTCCACGTGGCCGAAGTGTTCACCGGTTCGCCGGGCAAGTACGTGCCGCTGAAGGACACCATCCGTGGCTTCAAGGCCATCGTCGATGGCGAGTACGACCACCTGCCGGAGCAGGCGTTCTACATGGTCGGCGGCATCGAAGAAGCGGTCGAGAAGGCCAAGAAGATGGCCGAGAAGGCCTGATCCGGGACGGGCAGGAGCGATCCTGGCCGACCTGACGCCGGCGCCGGGCAACCGCCCGCGCCGGTGGACCCCCACGGTGGCATTGCGCCGCCGCCAACAGCGAAGAGATTTGCATGAGCACGATCCGTTGCGACATCGTCAGCGCCGAGCAGGAAATCTTCCGTGGCGAAGCGACCCTGGTCGTGGCCACCGGTGAGCTGGGCGAACTGGGCATCGCGCCCAAGCACGCGCCGCTGATCACCCGCCTGAAGCCGGGCAAGGTGGTGGTGACCACGCCGAACGGCGAGCAGCTGGATTTCGCCATTTCCGGCGGCATCCTGGAAGTGCAGCCGCAGGTGGTGACCGTGCTGGCCGACACCGCGATCCGCGCGCAGGACATCGACGAAGCCTCGGTCCGCAAGGCCAAGGAAGAAGCCGAGCGCATCCTGGCCAACCGCGGCGAAGCGATGGAAGTGGCCGAAGCCCAGCAGAAGCTGGCTGAAGCCGTCGTCCAGCTGCAGGCACTGGAACGCCTGCGCAAGAATCTCAAGCACTGAGGTTCGCGCTGCACCCACGAGAACGCCGGCCCTGTGCCGGCGTTTTTGTTTCTGCTGGCAGCGCCGGGGCGTGTGTCGGTGGTATCAGCGATACACCACATGGCGCATCAACAGGAACGACACGCATGCCAGCCCGCCTTCCACCAGCGGCTTGGCCAGCCACGTGTACTGCAGGCCCAGCGCCTGGTCGACCAGGCTGACCAGCAGCGTGCTCGCTGCCGTCAGCAGCAGCCACAGCCCGAAGAAGCGTGCGAAGCGCTTCCATCCCAGCTTGCCGGCACCGGCCTCGGCAAAGGTGTAGCGGCCGTTGAGCCAGAAGCCCAGCAGCATGCCGGCCAGGCGACCGGCGATGTTGGCCGGCGCAACCGGCATGCCCAGCGCGGTGGCGACCACGAACACCAGCCAATCGACCAGCAGCTGCACGAGCCCGATCACAAGGTAGGTGCTTCCCTGGCGGAGCAGGCTCATCAGCATGGTGAAGGAGGAGGGATGCCCATGTTAACGGCCCACGCTCTAGAATCACCGGCAACGAACTACGGACTGCTGCTCCCATGACCCAAGCCCTGCACGTCATCATCCTCGCCGCCGGCGCCGGCAAGCGCATGAAGTCGGTGCTGCCGAAGGTGCTGCAGCCGATCGCCGGCCAACCGATGCTGGCGCACGTGATCGATGCGGCCCGCGAGCTGCAGCCGGCGGCCATCCACGTGGTTTACGGCCATGGTGGCGAGGCGGTGCGTCAGTACTTCGCCGGCCAGCCCGACCTGCAGTGGGCCGAACAGGCCCAGCAGCTCGGTACCGGCCACGCAGTGGCGCAGGCAATGCCGCAGGTTCCCGACGCTGCGCAGGTGCTGGTGTTGTACGGCGATGTGCCGCTGATCCGCGCGCATACCCTGCGCGACCTGCTGGCGCAGCCGGGGCGGCTGGCAGTGCTGGTGGCCGATGTCGATGACCCGAGCGGTTACGGCCGGGTGCTGCGCGATGCAGAGGGAAGGGTGGGCGCCATCGTCGAGCAGAAGGACGCCACCGACGACCAGCTGCGCGTGCGCACGATCAACACCGGCATCATCGCCGCAGAGTCGACCGCGCTGCGCCGCTGGTTGTCGCAGCTGTCCAACAGCAATGCGCAGGGCGAGTACTACCTTACCGATGTGTTCGCGTTTGCCGCGCATGAGTACACCCCGGCCGAGATGGCCCTGGTCGCCGATGCACAGGAGGCTGAGGGCGCGAATGATCCGTGGCAGCTGTCGCAGCTGGAACGCGCCTGGCAGCGCCGTGCGGTGCGTGCGCTGTGCGCTCAGGGCGCGCGCGTGCGCGACCCGGCACGCCTGGATATCCGTGGCACCGTCACCGTGGGCAGCGACGTGCTGATCGATGTCGACGTTGTTCTTGAAGGCAACGTCGTGCTCGGAGACGGCGTTACCGTAGGCCCGTTCAACCGGCTGAAGGACGTCAACCTGGGGCCCGGCACCGAAGTGCGCGCGCATTGCGACCTGGAAGGCGTGGTGACCGAAGGTGCCGCGCAGATCGGCCCGTTCGCACGCTTGCGGCCGGGTACCGTGCTGGCCGATGGCGTACACGTCGGCAACTTCGTCGAAACCAAGAAGGTCACCCTCGGCGTCGGCAGCAAGGCGAACCATCTCACCTACCTGGGTGACGCGGTGATCGGCAGCAGGGTGAACATCGGTGCCGGCACCATCACGTGCAACTACGATGGCGTGAACAAGTCGACCACCACCATCGGCGACAACGCCTTCATCGGCTCCAACAGCTCGCTGGTGGCGCCGATCACCATCGGCGAGGGCGCGACCATCGCTGCCGGGTCGGTCATCACCCGCACCGCGCCGGACGGCAAGCTGACGCTGGCACGTGCACGACAGGAAACCATCGATGGCTGGAAGCGCCCGGTCAAGAAGTCCTGAGCCACGGGTGCCGCGCACCGATGAGCTGGGTGTGCTGCCGGCGATCGAACAGCGTGCAGGTGAACTGCTGAGGGGCCACGAGGCCTATCCGGTGTTTGCCGGCCACGGCCTGGACCTGCCGACGCTGCAGGACGGTCGTGAGCGTGGACAGCTCTGGGTGGTGGATGGCGCCGGCGGCGGCATTGCCGGCTACCTGCTGGCCGGCGACCTGGCAGGCGAGTTCCATGTCCTGCAGATGGATGTGGATCCAGCGCACGCGCGTCGTGGCCATGGCCGTGCATTGCTGCGGCATGCCTTGGCGCAGGCCAGGGCCACCGGCTTTGCTGCAGCGGTGCTGACCACCTTGAGCGATGTGCCGTGGAATGCAGCCTTCTATGCCAGCGAAGGATTCGTTGAAGTGCCGGAGGCGGAGTGGAATGATGGCCTGCGCGCCGTCATGGCCGAAGAGGCTGCGCTCGGGTTTCCGATGCACCTGCGGGTGGCGATGCGGCGGGTCTGGTAGGTGCCGACCCTGGTCGGCACATCCACGCATGGCGTGGATCTACCCGATCGGCACGCTCACCCCACCGGCAACAGGATCGACACGCACAGCCCGCCATCACCGCGGTTCTGCAGCGACACCCGCCCACCGTGCGCCTCCACGATCTCTCGGGTCAGTGCCAGTCCCAACCCGGTACCGTTGCGCTTGGTCGAATAGAACGGCATCAGTGCGTTCTGCAGCACCTGCTCGTTCATGCCCTTGCCACGGTCCAGCACATCCAGGCGCAGCCATTGCGGCAACCGCGTCAGCTGCACCTGCACGTCATCATTGGGCGGATCGGCTTCGGCACAGGCTTCATGCGCGTTCTTCAGCAGGTTCAACAGCGCCTGCCCGAACTGCGCGATGTCGATCCGGCTGCTCAGTTCCTCCTCCGGTTCACGTTCCATGCTGAACGGAATCTGCTGGCGCAGGCTGGACAGGAAGGGCGCCCAGTGCACGGTCTGCAGTTGCGGTTGCGGCAGCTTGGCGAAGCGCGCATAGCCACGGATGAATCCTTCCAGGTGGCGCGCGCGGTCTTCGATGGTGGTGAAGATCTCCGGCAGCCGATCGAAGCGCTCGCGCTGCACCAGCACGCCACCGGAGTGGGCCAACGAGGCGATCGGTGCCAGTGAGTTGTTGAGCTCGTGGCTGATCACCCGGATCACCTTCTTCCACGTCTGCACTTCCTGGCGGCGCAGTTCGGCGGTGAGCAGGCGTACCAGCAGCAGGTCGTGCGGGCGGCCGTTGAGCTGGAAAGATCGGCGTGAAAGGTGATAGACCTGTTCGTCGTCCTCATCGCCGTCTTCGCCTTCCGCATGCACCGCGAACAGGCTGTCGCCGCCACGGGCGATGGCATCGCGCAGCTCGACCGGCACCTGTTCCAGCACCTCTTCCAGGCGCTGGCCTTCCAGCTTCCAGCCGCCATGCAGCAGCTTGCGCGCGGCCAGGTTGGAGAACACCACGCGGGCGATGCCATCGCCGCCGGAAGCAATCAGCAACATCGCCACCGGGGTGTTCTGCACCATGGTGTCCAGCAGCAGTTCGCGCTGCACCAGGCCCTGCCGCTGCTCGCGCAGCACGTCGCCCAGTTCGCGGTGCGCCTGCACCAGGTCACCCAGTTCGTCGTTGCCCGGCCAGTACACACCGAAGTTGTACTCGCCGTCGCGGTAGCTGCTGGTGGTGCCGGCCAAGGCGCGCATCAATGAGCGTACCGGCGCGGTGGCACGGCGCAGGGTCCACCACATCAGCGACAGCAGGATCAGCGCCGACACCGTGGTCACCACCCAGCCGTGGTCCATCCAGTAGGCCAGCAGCCACGGCAACGCGGCGGCCAGCGCCAGCACCGGCAGCAGGCGCAGGAACAGGCGGAAGGTGAACGAGCGGCGTTTCATTCGCGTGGGATGCCGTGCCGGTCCATGCGCCGGTACAGTGCCTGGCGGCTCAGGCCGAGTTCGGCGGCGGCCTGGGCGATGACGCCGTGGTTGCGCGCCAGCACATCCTCGATGCGCGCACGGTCAGGATCAGTGCCGGCACTGGCTGCCGGTCGCGGCGCAGGTGCGGCGCGCGGCAGGTTCAGGTCGGCCACTTCGATGCGGTTGCCGGTCGCCAGCAGCTCGGCCCGCTGGATCACGTTGCGCAGTTCGCGCACGTTGCCGGGCCAGGGGTGCCGTTGCAAGGCCGCGGTGGCGGCGCTGGAAAGTGGCTTGCCGGCGGTCAGGAAGCGCTCGGCCAGGGGCACGATGTCGCCCGGGCGCTCGGCCAATGGTGGCAGGACCAGTTCCACCGTATTGAGGCGGTAGTACAGGTCTTCGCGGAAGGTGCCGTCGCGGATCATCGCCGGCAGGTCGGCATTGGTCGCGCTGACCACGCGGACTTTGACCTGGCGCTCGCGGTTGGAGCCCAGGCGCTCGAAGCGGCCGGTTTCCAGCACGCGCAGCAGCTTCATCTGGCCGCCCAGCGACAGGTTGCCGATCTCGTCCAGGAACAGCGTTCCGCCGTCGGCGGCTTCGAACTTGCCCTCGCGTGCCTTGTTGGCGCCGGTATATGCGCCGGCTTCGGCACCGAACAGTTCGGCCTCGATCAGTTCCGAGGGCAGGGCGCCGCAGTTGACCGTGATGAACGGGCCCTTGGCCACCAGTGAATTGGCCTGGATGATCTGCGCGATCTTCTCCTTGCCAGCCCCGTTGGGGCCGGTGATCAGCACCGGCAGTTCGGAGCGCGCGACCTGGCAGGCCAGCGCGATGATGCGCTCGCTGGCCGGATCGGCGAAGACCGCACCACACAGCTCGTACTTTTCTTCCAGCGCATTGCGCTGGCGCAGCTCACGACTGCGACGACGGTCCAGCTCGCGCCGCGCCTCGGACAGCTCGAGCAGGTTGTTGACCGTGGTCAGCAGCTTGCGGTCGTCCCAGGGCTTGGCCAGGTAGTCGGCGGCGCCGGCCTTGACCAGGTCCACCGCACTGCTCAGGTG
The DNA here is from genome assembly GCF_001580555.1 of Stenotrophomonas sp. DDT-1. Lineage (NCBI taxonomy): Bacteria > Pseudomonadati > Pseudomonadota > Gammaproteobacteria > Lysobacterales > Lysobacteraceae > Stenotrophomonas > Stenotrophomonas sp. DDT-1. The sequence goes on along the minus strand of NZ_LEKR01000030.1, from coordinate 25,938 downwards.
GGTCCAGGCGGTGAGCAGGATCACCGGCAGGTCCGGGTGGCGCGCGCGGATCTGTGCGAACAGGTCTTCGCCTTCTTCGCCGGATGTGGTGTCCTCGCTGAAATTCATGTCCTGGATCACCAGGTCGACCGGCTGCGACTCGAGCAGGGCCAGCCCTTCGGCCGGGCTCTGCGCCTGCAGGGTGTCGATGTCATGCAGGGAGAACAGCACGTCCAGCGCGGTGCCCACGCTGGCGTTGTCGTCGATGATCAGGATCGAAGGCATCAAGCAGTTCTGCAGAAAGGGATGGGCGGCGCCGATGGAGCCGTGTTCGTATCCATACGCCGGGAGAGCCCGGCGCCACCCATCAAGCATAGCCAAAGCCGTGGCGACGAGGGCGGGCTGGTTTCAGCGCCGCGCTGGTGGAGGCGGTGGTGCCGGCGGTGCCGGAGCGACCAGCGCCAGCCGCCATGAGGCGGCGTCCACCGGGACGGTGAGCTCGCGTTTGTCGCGGCGCAGCAACAGGTACGCAGTCGGGGCACTGGAATGCCGCAGCGCATCGGCAAGATGCTCGATCCGCCGCACAGCCGTATCGTCCAGGCGCAGGATGCGGTCGCCGCTGCGCACGCCGAAGCGGGCTTCCGGACGCGCGGCGTCCACCCGTACCTGGCCCTCGGTCGAGCGCAGCGCCAGGCGGGCATCATCCTGGCGCCATTCCAGCGTCTGCGAGCTGCCACCGCCGGCCAGCGCCGGCAGTGGCAGCAGTGCCATCAACAGCACCCGGCAGGCACGCATCTCACGCGCCCCGCGTGGCAACTGCGGGCGGGACCGCCGCCGCGCGCCGGGCCGGTCCGAACACCGCGACCTGGCCCAGCACCCACAGCAGCAGCGCACCCAGCGGCAGGTAGTACAGCGGCATGCGTGGCAGCTCGTACAGGTTCATCAGTGCCAGATTGATCGCGTAGGCTGCCAGCATGCCCAGCACGATCCCCAGCGAGGCCAGCAGGAAGTTCTCGGTCTGGAAGTAGCGCAGGATCTGCCCGCGGGTGGCACCGAGTGCGCGGCGGATGCCGATCTGCTTGCTGCGCTGCTGCACCCAGAAGCTGGCCAGGCCGATGATGCCCAATGCGGTGACCACCAGCAGCGAGATGCTGACGGTGATCAGCAGGCCAACCATCGCGCGGTCGTTCTTGAAGAAGTCCTTGCGCTGGTCTTCATAGGTCAGCTTGTCGCGCATCAGCCGGTTGGGATCGTTGCGTTCCAGCGCGGCGGCACCGGCATCGAGGACCTCCTGGCGGCGCTCTGGCGAAGTGCGCAGCACATAGGTGCCACCTTCATCGAAGGTGCGCCGCATGGGCAGCAGCATCGAGTTGGTCCAGTTGTCATTCCAGCCATTGGGCGTGCTGAGCGTGTCGACGATGCCGACCACATGCAGCGGCTGCTTGCCCATGTAGTAGGTCTTGCCCAGCGCACTGCCGCTGGGTTCCATCTTGGCGGCGGTGGCCTGGGTGAAGATCACCGGAATCGCCTTTTCCTTGGCGCCGCCCTTGCTGGCGTCTTCGAAGTTCTGGTATTCGTCGGGCAGGAAATCGCGGCCTGCGATCAGGTTGATGCCCATCGTGGCCAGCCCGTTCTCGGACAGGGTGTACATCGAGGCGTTGGTGGTCGGCCGTTCCTGGTCGACCTCGCGCGAGATGCTGCTGCTGGAGGAGCCGTTGCGGAAGGGAACCTGGTTGATGATGGTGACGTTGCTGACGCCAGGAATTGCGCGCAGCGATGCCAGGTCCTCGCGGGTGCGGGCCATGGCATCGGTCTGCTTGCCGATGCCGCTGACGCGCAGCATCACCAGTTCGTTCTCGGCGATGCCGCTGGGCATGCTGATCTTCTCCACGCGCTGGCTGACCAGGAACAGCGCGTTGCAGACGATGGCGCAGGTCAGTGCGACTTCCAGCACGATCAGGGCAGCGGCAGTCTTGTGCCGGCGCAGCGTGCTGATGATGGGGCGGATGTCCATGGGAGTCCTCGTTCGGGTGCTTACTGCGACTTGAGCTGGATGGCCGGAGTGACCTGCATGGCGCGCCAGGCAGGCAGGAAACCGGCGGCAAGGCTGGCGAACAGGGTCAAGCCCAGCGCAAGCAGCAGCATGTTGCCGTCCAGGTGGGCCAGCTTTGCGTACTCCACCGGTTGCTGGCGCACCGCGAACAGGCCGAGCAGGGCCAGGCCGATGCCCAGCACGCCACCGACCACGCCGACCGCACCTGCTTCCACCAGGCATTGCAGGAAGATCTGGCCGCGGCTGGCACCGAGCGCGCGGCGTACGCCGATCTCACCGCTGCGACGCAGGAACTTGGCCAGCAGCAGGCCCACCGTGTTGACCAGGCAGACACCCAGGAAGCCCAACGCCAGCCACAGCTGCAGGCGCACGTCGCTGGGCACCGCGCCGTTGAAGTCCAGCCATTCCATCACGGTGCGCAGGCGCACGTTCGGCGGATGCTTGAAGCGGCCGGCCTCGCGCTGCTGGGTCGAGTAGTTCTCCAGGTAACGACGGTAGTCGCCAGCCTTGGCCGGGTCCATCTCCACCCAGTACTGCAGCCACGCGCACGGTGCGTTGAGCGAGTAGCTGTTGCCGTCCGGATTCTCGCCGAAGCAGTTCATGTTGCCGTTGTTGCCCAGCTTCAGGTCGAAGGAGGTGGAGATCGGCAGCAGCAGGTCTTCGTTCTTGCCGTAGCTGCCAGTGGTCAGGTCGTAGAAGTGCGGCTCCGGGCTCCATTCCTTCATCACGCCGACGATGCGGTAGCTCTGGCCTTCCATGCGCAGGTCGCGGCCCACGCTGTTGGCGCCCTGGTACAGCTTGTCATTGAGCGCCTTGGAGATGACCACCACGCGCGCACGGCCTTCATCGTCCTCGCGCGTCCAAGGGCGGCCGTACTGCATGGGCACCTCGAACATCGGAAAGAAGTCGGCCGAGGTCCAGCGGGTGTCGATGCTGAAGGGCTTGAGGGTGCTGTTGTCCGGTTCGATGGTGCCGCCGCCGCCGCTCATCAGCGCCTGGCGCTCGCCCTTGGCTTCGCGCAGCAGGGCTTCACCGTCGAAGCGGGTCAGCTGGGTTTCCGGTTCCTCGCCGGCGACGTAGGCGCCGGTCGCGGCGTCGAGCTGGACGTAGAACAGGCGGTCGCTCTTGCCGGGAATCGGGTCACCGGACAGCACGTGGAACACGGTCAGGGTGGTCATCGAGGCGCCGATGCCGAGGGCGATGGCAACCACCATCAGCGCGGTCAGGACCTTGTTGCGGCGGAAGCTGCGCACCGCCAGTCGGGCGTAGTAGGCGAACATGGTGGGGCCCTCACTCGTTGACGGCGACGATGTGGCGCGGCGGCGTGGCCAGCACCGGCTCGCGCACCAGGTCGGTCACCTGGCCATCGACGATGTGCACGTTGCGCTGCGCGCGCGCGGCCAGTTCCGGATCGTGGGTGACCATCACGATGGTGGTGCCGGCAGCGTTGATCTCCTCCAGCAGCTCCATCACGCCGCGGGCCATCTGCGTGTCCAGGTTGCCGGTCGGTTCGTCGGCCAGCAGCAGGCGCGGGCTGCCTGCCAGGGCACGTGCGATCGCCGCGCGCTGCTGCTGGCCGCCGGACAGCTCGTTCGGGTAGTGCTTCATGCGCGAGCCGAGGCCGACCTGGGTCAGCGCCTTCTCGATGCGTTCGCGGCGCTCGTTGGCGCTCATCTTGCGATAGCGCAGCGGCACGTCGACGTTGTCGAACAGGTTCAGGTCGGGGATCAGGTTGAAGCCCTGGAAGATGAAGCCGATCTTCTGGTTGCGCAGGCGGCTGCGGGCGTCGTCGCCCAGTGTGCTCACGTCCTGGCCGTCCAGCATGTAGGTGCCACTGGTGAAGGTTTCCAGCAGGCCGGCGATGTTGAGGAAGGTGGTCTTGCCGGAGCCTGACGGGCCGGTGACGGCGACGAACTCACCTTCCTTGACCTGCAGTTCCAGCGAGCGCAGTGCGTGGGTTTCCACCTGTTCGGTGCGGAAGACCTTGGCGACCGAACGCATTTCGAGCATGTACATGGGGTGTCCTCTCTCCAGGATTCAGGTATCAGTTGACGGAGACGCGTTCGGCGTCCTTGAACAGGTCGCTGCCGGAGACCACGATGCGGTCGCCCGGCTGCACACCCGACTTGATTTCCACTTCGCCCAGGCTGCTGACGCCCAGTTCCACCGGGCGGCGCACGGCGGTGCGGCCATCCATCACGTAGGCCATGCCGTTGCCCTGTTCGACGAACGGGCCGCGCTCGACCTTCAGCACGTTCTTGCGGGTATCGAGCAGCACGCGCACCGACATCCGCTGGCTCTGGCGCAGGCCTTCCGGCTGCGCGCTGGCGAAGCGCACGCGGGCGTTGACCTCGCCGTTGACCACTTCCGGCGACACCGCGCTGATCTCGCCCGGGAACGGCTGGCCGTTGCCACCGGTCAGCTGGGCGGGCATGCCGATCGCCAGGTCGCGGGCGAAGCTCTCCGGCACCTTGATCTCGACCTCGAACTTGGACAGGTCGACTACGCCCAGCACCGGCGCGTTGGCGGCCAGGTTGGTGGACTGCACGGCCTGCACCTGGCCGACCTGGCCATCGAAGGGCGCGCGCAGGGTCAGCGCATCGACCTGGCGCTGCACTTCGGCCACCACCGCTTTCTGGCGGTCGGCCAGCAGGCGCTTGTTGCGGGCATCCAGGTCGGCGCCCTGGCTCTGCAGGCGCGCATCGGTGGTGGCATTGGCCAGGGCGATGTCGGCTTTCTTCAGCGAATCCTTGGCCTTGGCCAGGTCGATCTGCGGTACCGCACCGCCGTCGTAACCGCGCTGGTAGCGCTGCAGGTCGCGGTCGGCGGCCTGCCGCTCGATGGTGGCCTGGTCGGTTTCCTTGCGCGACTTGGCGCGGGCCAGGGTGGCGTCCAGCGCGGCGCGGCTGGCCTCGGCTTCCAGGCCGGCCAGCGTTGCCTGTTCCTGGGCCAGCTTGCTGCGCAGTTCCGGGCTGTCGATGATCGCCAGCTCCTGGCCCTTCTTGACCACGTCACCGGCGACGACCTTCAGGTCCACGGTACCGGCCGAGATCGCGTACAGGATCGGGCTGTTGGCGGCGATCACGCGGCCGTCGGCAGCGATGTCACGGACCAGGTCGCCCCGCTTCACCTCGGCGATGCGCACGCGGCTGCTGTCGAAGGAGCGACTGGCGTTGGACCAGGCGTGCACGGCCCAGCCGATGCCGGCGAGTAGCACGATGGCGCCCAGTGCCGGCCAGCGGTAGCGGTGCCAGCTTGCGCGGGTGGTGCCGGCCGGGGCGGAGGAAACGATCTGGTCCTGTGCGGAAGTGTCGCGGATCATCGGGTGCGTGCCTGACGGTGGTAGCCAGTACCAAGCACGTAGCGTGCCAAGTTTATTTCCTTTCAGGTCAATGGGTTGGGGGTTTCGGGGAAGTGTCCGGGTGTCCGCGGACACCTTTCCGGACACTTTCATTAAGCGGACAGGAGGGGGAAGCCGGACACGCAGGCTAGAATGCGGCAATCGTCTTCAAGGAAACGCGTGACATGTGTGGAATCGTGGGTGCGATCGCCGATCGCGACGTAGTACCGGTACTGATCGAGGGTCTGAAGCGCCTTGAATACCGTGGCTACGATTCCTCGGGCATCGCCGTGATCGACCAGAGCGAGCGTCCGGAAGTCCGCCGGGTGCGTCGTACCGGCCGCGTGTCGGAAATGGCCATGGCGGCCGAGGCTGAGGGCTTCAATGCGGTGCTGGGCATCGGCCACACCCGCTGGGCCACCCACGGCGGTGTCACCGAGGCCAATGCACATCCGCACATCAGCCACGGTGTGGCCCTGGTGCACAACGGCATCATCGAGAACCACGAAGAGCAGCGCGAGAAGCTGCGCGCGCTGGGCTACACGTTTGAATCGCAGACCGATACCGAAGTCATCGCGCACCTGATCCATCATCATCTGAAGGATGGCGACGATCTGCTGGTGGCACTGCAGCACACGGTGAAGGAACTGACCGGTGCCTATGCGCTGGCCGTGGTCAGCCGTGCCGAGCCGGAGCGCTTCGTCTGCGCGCGCATGGGCTGCCCGCTGCTGGTCGGCCTGGGCGAGGGCGAGAACTTCGTTGCCTCCGACGTCTCGGCGGTGATCTCGGCCACGCGCAAGGTGATCTTCCTGGAAGAGGGCGACACCGCCGAGATCCGGCGTGATGGCGTGCGCATCTTCGACGAGCACGACCAGCCGGTCGAGCGCGATGTGCACCTGTCCGACGTGTCGCTGGCATCTCTGGAGCTGGGCCCGTACCGCCACTTCATGCAGAAGGAAATCCACGAGCAGCCGCGCGCGCTGGGCGACACCATCGAGGCGGCGATCGATGCCGGTGGTTTCCCGGCCGGGCTGTTCGGCAAGAACGCCGAAGCGGTGCTGTCGGGCATCGAAGGCGTGCAGATCATTGCCTGCGGCACCAGCTACTACGCCGGCCTGACCGCGCGCTACTGGATCGAAGCCATCGCCGGCCTGCCATGCAGCGTGGAAATCGCCAGCGAGTACCGCTATCGCGCGGCCTACGCGAACCCCAAGCATCTGATCGTGACCATCTCGCAGTCCGGCGAAACGCTGGATACGATGGAAGCGCTGAAGTACGCCAAAACGCTGGGCCACCAGCACACGCTGTCGATCTGCAACGTGCCGGAAAGTGCGATTCCGCGCGCCAGCGAACTGGTCTGCTACACCCGCGCCGGTGCCGAGATCGGCGTGGCCTCGACCAAGGCCTTCACCACCCAGCTGGCCGCACTGTTCCAGCTGACCGTGGTGCTGGGCAAGCTGCATGGCCGCATCGACGCGGCGCAGGAAGCGGACTACCTGGAACAGCTGCGCTTCCTGCCGGGCAGCGTGCAGCACGCCCTGAACATGGAGCCACAGATCGCCGCCTGGGCCGAGCGTTTCGCGCGCAAGAGCAGCGCATTGTTCCTGGGCCGCGGCCTGCATTACCCGATCGCGCTGGAGGGCGCGCTCAAGCTCAAGGAAATCTCCTACATCCACGCCGAGGCCTACCCGGCCGGTGAGCTGAAGCATGGTCCGCTGGCGCTGGTGGACGAGGACATGCCGGTGGTGGTGATCGCGCCGAACGACAGCCTGCTGGAGAAGGTGAAGTCGAACATGCAGGAAGTGCGTGCGCGTGGTGGCGAGCTGTTCGTGTTCGCCGACCAGGACAGCAACTTCAATGAGTCCGAAGGCGTACATGTGATCCGCACGCCGCGTCATGCGGGCGTGCTCAGCCCGATCGTGCACACCATCCCGGTGCAGCTGCTGGCCTACCACACCGCGCTGGCACGCGGCACCGACGTGGACAAGCCGCGCAACCTGGCCAAGAGCGTGACGGTGGAGTAAGGCGGTCCGAGCTAATGGCGGCCGGTAGTCAGACGAAGTGATTAGTCCAACTTATACCCGTCCATGGATGCCTTGGAATAGTTAGTCAAACTGAGATCGCAAGGGCGAATCGATTCGCAACTACCTTCTCAAGAAGCTGGGGCCATCGAGGAGCGATGCGGCCAAGAATCTATAGATGTCGATCGAAGGAGGGGGCGTCAGCCCTCCTCCTATCTTTCATGTCCCTCGTGGACCAATGTGCGGCGCATGCGCTGAGCACGCGACGTTAATCCGATATCAGTACCCTGCGAGCCACTTGCTCAGCTTAATGGCGGTGTTACGTCTGGCATCAAGCACCATCCAAAGCTCATTCTCATATCCTGTGAGCTTCCCCCATACGATTCGATGGTATAAGCCCAGATACTCCCAGCTTGCCCAGTTGTCCTCGTGCGTTCTTTCCGAGGCTGGAAATAGGGCGATGTTCGCCAAGCCCTTTTCGCCGTCTGCAACTCCCAGCTCCCAGGGTACCCAGCGACTTTCTTTGCTGTTCTCAGAGGCAAGTAGGACAAAGCGCTGGTTCTGACTTATTCGCTGTTTGAGTAGTGCTGCAGTCGCTGCAGTCGTGTAAGGCGGCATCAGAGGGTCTACTTCATCGATGTAGACCCTAGCACCATGGTTGTAGAGTATTTCCATGGCTCCTTCAAGCAGCTCCTTATCTTTGCTGGAATGCGACAGGAACGTGCTCGTGCCCCTGGATGATGCAACCGAATCCAAAAGTCGCTGACGATCACTATGTGATTTCGCGGCCGAGATGTCTCGAAGCTCAGCCTTGGTTACGTTCCGTGCCATCTACACCTTCCTTGTTGGGTATTCAGCGAGCGAGCGCTATCCGGTCAATGATCTTGAACAGCATGGAGACTAGATCGCGACGTCCTTCTTGACTATCAAGTAGTGCCGGAGAAGAGAGCGCTACTAGCTCTTCATCTGTAGGTCTCTGAGCATCCTGACCAGATGAGGCGAGCTCTGATCCAAGCAGTTGACTGCTGATTTTCTGAGCGGCGCCACCTGTGGCTCCCACGGGAAGTAGGAATACGCCTGCATGCATAGCGACTTCAGATTCACGTTCTACTCCCTGAGCAACTTCCAGCGCGCCGTCAACCATCTTGGCGCCGCCTATGAAAATGGCGATGCCTGATTGTCTTGCGAGTTCTATCCGCAGCGCGTCCCACTCTTCTTGGTTGGGCTGGGTGCCCGTCAATGGCTGAGGAAAAGGTCTCGCGATCAGCCGTCTTTCAAGGTCCCACCCGCCACTCAAGCGCAGTGCCGCCAAGAATCCCGACAATGACGCTGACCCGACCAATAGACCGGCTCCGCTTACCAGATGCCTCCCGGATTCACCGATTCGCCGGCCGATGTCCTCGGCCAGCGCGTGGATGGCAGCGGACTCAGAGCCCCCTCTCTCAAGGGGCCAACTGCCACTCACCCAGATTCTGCGCGCAGAAACTCGTCTCTCAATTTGACGCAGTAGTGCGGGAATCTCAGCGTAGTCACTGACCTCCACCGCAAGCAGCCCATATCGCTTCAGATCCTTCGTCCATAGCCTGTGCTGAGCATTGCGTGCAGCAAACTCGCCTTCGCTAGTGAAGTCGGTCCTTTGGGGCGCACGCACGATGGCGAAGTGTTCTGGAGGCGCATCGGTGAAGCTTTCCCGGATCAGGGATAGGACATGGCGAATGTTTGGATCGGTGAAGCTGATGCCAATGAACAGCATGGACATGCTGGTCAGATGAGCTTGGAAGAGTGGCAGATACTGGCCACGCTTGGAGCGGAACAGCTCATAGTCGTCGGTAGATATGACGACATCGTCGAGCCGATTCACGGATCCATGCATTTTGTAGAGCAGCGCGGCGCCAGGCGTTGCCCTTAGTGCCAGATCCTTTGGGCCTGAGATGGCGTCGAGCGGTCGGCTGATGGATGCAAACGCACGCTCGACTAATCGATCGTAGTTGGTCGTCCAGATATGTCGGACCGGCAGGCGTGAGATGATCTGGACCGTCTCGGGAATCGGTTTGTCAGGCCCTATCTCGTTCTTGATGACCGTACGTACCCGAGTGGAGCCACCATTCTCCAAGATGCTCCATTGAGCGAGCGCCGCCAAGTCGTGGACATTCTTTGTGTCCACCTCCAGTTCCAAGGCGATGTCACGGAGTAACTCTGACCAAGATGGATAGCCGGCCGCCATCGAGACGCCGGCACCAACGAAGATCGCTCCCACGCCATCGTTCAATGCATCGGGATACTCACTGAGGAAACGGCTCAACGCCACTCTGTTCATTGTCATCGCTCATCCATTGCGAGGAAGTGTCCTTAAAGCTCAAGGCTTATAGTTGCTCCGGATTTCAATGGCCTCCTCAATCCATTGCTCAATGTTGGCCTGGATGTGTGCATAGACCGCCTTGCTGTCAGCGCCGACCGGCGTGACCAACTTGACATGGTCTGAAAGGGGCACCGTACCACTCTTGAGATGGACCTTATCGAAGGGGTTCAATCCGGCAGTAGAGGGACGTGAATCGTCATCGAGGAGCTTGTCGATGCGAATGCCAACGACGCCCTTGCCGGAGTTCCAGCCCTTGACGATTTCCGTTATAACCCAAGGCCGGTTTGCGGTCTCGGCGCCAACGAGTACGACTACGCAGGTCTTTCCAATCAGGCTCCTATCGATCCATTTTTCGATCTCATCGCTTCCGTTTTTCTTTACATCTTCCCATTCGTTGGCAGTGTAGAGCTTCTGGCCTTCCAACGAGCCCATGTTTCGGACCTGCTGCGTGCGCCAGAAATCATTGTTGAAGTGAAAGCTGAAGAAAACATTCCTTGCCATTGCGTAGCTCCTATGCGGTTCCAACCATATGTTGGTTCTGGTGAGATCAATGTAACTGCGGTTCATATGGAACGCCTGCAGACTCAGAGGCTAACGTCTTCCGCAATACGCAAGAAGTAGCCATCACTGCCTGCCTTACGAAGTTGGCCGTCGTCTGTGTAGCGGCCAACTCTCGATACTATGCTGTGCGCGGAGCGTGTTGAACTGGCCGCATGCTGAGAGCCTCAGGTTGAAACCCCTCTTGGTCCCCGTTGCACGAATTGAAGATGGTTATACGTCGGTCGTAAGTGAGTCGGGTTAATAAGATATGGATAGTATGTTGTCGTTGGTCCACTGCAAAGTGGAGAATTCATAACTAAAAGTCCAAATGAAGTGCTGCAGAGCTTGGCCAGTACCTTGGTGGCACATTAACGCCCGAATTTGGCCGTGTTTTCTCAAGCAATTGGGAGAGCAAAGCAACCTTGTACTGCTTCTGCCCGACCCGCTAAGGCCCGGCGAGCGGCGGTGCGGCTGGTGCTGCGCGGCCAACATCGGTGCCGTGGGGCTTGACTCTCCCAATATCGGTAGCGCCGGGCCATGCTTGGCAGAATAGCCTCAGGCGGCCTGCACCTGTACATCCACATATTCGGACAACCCGCGGCAGGCCAGCAGCAGCCCCTCGCGCACGTCGTTGCCTACCTGCTGCGCTTCGTCGCCATCCACACGCACTCTTTCGCTGGCGTGCAGTAGTTCCAGCAGCACGGTCAGTCCGGCATTGGCGCGGTTGATGCGTGCCAGGGCCATGCACTGCCCCGGGCTGCGACCTTTGCGCTGCAGCGGATGGCCGTCTGCGGCGTCCACCTGCCGGATGCGCTGCAGGCTGCCCAGCAGCGTGATGCCACCATCGCTCTGCTGGGCGGCAAGGGTGGTTTCTAGCGGCTGGGCAATCTCATCGGGCAGCGCGTTGGCGGCTTCGCCGAGCATGGCGAACAGATATGGGTAACGTGTGGTGCTCATGGCGGCTTCCTTATGCATGCGGCAAAGAGGCCACCCTGCTTAACAGCGAGGGTGGCGGACAGTGCGTGGTTGCAATACCGGTGAAGCATCTGACGAAAAAGCCGGCGGGCACGAGGCCCCCACGCACCGCCCGCCATAGGTGCGCGAGCAGAATGCCTGCCGGCGCCACCCACAGGGAATGAGCGACGCCGGCAGACAAGCGTAACCGCCAGACACTTCAAACGGGATTGCAAGCCCGTGCCATCCGTTTTCGGTGGCGGTATATGTTTCTCATGGATGGCCTTGCCCGCCAATGAGAAAAGTTGGAAAGCTCGAAAGTGTTGCAATACGTCGATTTGTTCCAAGCGCAGGGTGCGGCGTGCCGGTTGCGACAGCCGCTGCGTCCATCCTCAACTGGAACAACTACGCCGACCTGGTCAACCAGGTCTCCGGCAAGGCAATGCACACCAGTGGTTGGCCACGGTGTACGTCTTTGGCGATGAGTTCATCGCCGAATGCCTGACCATCGAAAGCACCTCAGGCAATGTCGGCCAGACCCTGGCGCTGTACGCCGGCCTGCCACGCAGGGGGCTTCCGCAACGTGCGCCTGCTTGGCAACTAGGACACGCTGTACACACATGAAGTCAGCGTGCTGCATTTCAAGGATTGCTATGTCGAAGGCACGCTGGATTTCATCTTCGGCGTGGCCACGGCGCTGTTCGATGACTGCACGATCGTGTCCAAGGGCAAGCTGGGCTGGATAGCTGCGGCCTCCACGCTGGAAGCACAGCGATTCGGCTACGTGTTTCGCCGCGTGCTGCAGCATGGCGAAGGCGCGGGTACCGCCCACCTGGGCCGGTCTTGGTGGCTGTTCGCGCGCACGCTGTTCCTGCAGTCCAACGTGGGCCTGCCCATCGTGCAGTCCGGTTGGCACAATTGGGACAAGCTCGATGCCGAACGTACCACTTACTACGGTGAGTTCGGCAGCGTCGGTGCCGGTGCCTTATCGGAAGAACGAGTGGCGTGTTCGCATCGCCTATCGGTGGCAGGGCCGCGCAGACCTCACCGAGACGATTCTTGGCAGCTGGCGGCCGTTCTCCTGACATTGCACGGCCGGGCGATTGTGCATGCGTCGGCCGCGAGGGGAGGAACTTGAGCGGCTTGAAAGGACGGCATTCAGCCTCGGTTTCAGCCGTGGTGCCATTCTCTGGATCGTCAGTTGGTTCCCACGACGAACTGTCCTATCGATGCCGGTAGTGACCGAGGGTCGCAGTCGTAGAATCGATCTGGCCGAGGTTCGGGTTGAGCGATTGAACCCGCCTCGTTCGCGTTGCAGCACATCGTCTGCCGAGTCATTCCAAGCGGCAGCCGGGTGCGCCAGACGTGCGCTGAAAGGTCTGTTCCCGGGGAGGGGGCGTATCGGAAGAGCACACTTTTTTGACTTCAGTGACCTGCACCAGGAAACAAGAATGAACGTCCGCGAACTCCTGCAATCCAAGAAAGAAGCTGTCATCACCATCGATGCCGAAGACACGATCGGTGCCGCCGCCCACAAGATGAGCGCGAACAGGATCGCTGCGCTGGTGGTGATGAAGGACGATGCCCCGGTCGGCATCATTTCCGAGAAGGACATCGTGCGCACCCTGGCCGACGACGGCCCGCAGGCCGGCCGCCGGGTGATTTCCAGCCTGCCGTCCACCGGTCTGGAGGGCATTGCGCCGGACGCCACGCTGAAACAGGCCATGTCGTTGATGACGTACTCGCGGCGCCGTCACCTGATGGTCACTGAAGGCACCCGCCTGGTCGGCATCCTCAGCCTGGGCGATATCGTGAAGAACCTGCTGGGCGAGCTGGAACTGGAAAAGGCAGTGCTGCAGGACATCTACATGGCCGCCCACTGAGGGCCGCAGCGCTGGAAGCAGAGAAGCCGGGCATAGCCCGGCTTCTTCGTTCACGGCGCCGGTGATATCAGAAAGTGACCTTCACCGAATCGGCGCTGTAGTTCGCCGGCCCGTGATAGACCACTTCGATGTTGTTGCCATCGGGGTCGAGCACGAAGGCGCCGTAGTAGCCCGGGTGGTAGGGGCGTTCGCCTGGCGCGCCATTGTCGGTACCGCCGGCGGCGATCGCGGCAGTGTGGAAGGCGTCAACAGTTGCGCTGTCGCGGGCCTGGAAGGCGAGATGGTGGCGGCCGGTCAACTGGCCGGCGGCGGCACGGCTGCTGGCGCTGGAAATGAACAGCTCGTCGGCCCAGAAGAAGTCTGGCCCTTCGCCGCCCAGTGGGACGCCGATCGTATCGAACACTGCCTGGTAGAAGCGGCGGCTGGCGGCCAGGTCACGCACCACCAGCTGGATGTGGTCGATCAGGCGGCCACGGTGCAGTTCCATCGTTTCCATACGAACCTCAAAAAGGGGACGGAGTCGGTAGCGCCGGGCCGTGCCCGGCGAGCGCGCAGCGCGGCCTGCTCAAGGCCGCCGGGCATGGCCCGGCGCTACCGGAATTGTGCCCCTTTCCGGGTCAGACGTTGGCGATGATCTCGACCCAGTAGCCGTCCGGGTCCTTGATGAAGGCCAGGTTCTTCATGCGGCCGTCGGTCAGGCGCTTCTGGAAGGTTACCCCGAGGTCCTCGAAGCGCTGGCAGGCCGCCTCGATGTCCGGCACCGACACGCAGATGTGGCCGAAGCCGCGCGGGTCGCTGTTGCCGTCGTGGTAGACCGCGCCGTCCTGGCTCTCGGTGCCGTGGTTGTGGGTCAGTTCCAGCACGCCCGGCAGGCCGGCCATCCACAGGCGGCGCTGGCTGTCATCTTCCGGAACCGCCACGCCAGCTGGGACGTAGGCCAGGAAGTACAGGCTGAACTGGGCTTCGGGAAAGTCGCGCTTGTCGATCAGCTGGTAGCCGAGCACGCGGGTGTAGAAGTCCAGCGAGGCGGTGATGTCCTTCACCCGCAGCATGGTGTGGTTGAACACGAAGCCGGTGGTTTCGGCCGGGGCCTGGGCGGCGACGCCGGGGACATCGCGCAGGGCGGGAATGGTCATGGGGGGAGGTCCTTCAGACAGGGCCGTTGCCGGCCGGATGGGGGCATTCTACCGGCCAGCACCTGACGGCACCGCGACGTACAATGGCCGGATCGCACCGTTCCGTCCTGACAACGATTGCCCGCCATGTCACAGCGTGAATGGGTGGCCGCCGCCATCCGCAAGATTGAAGCCGATTTCAACCGCTCCGCCGATACCCACCTGATCCCGCTGGCGCTGCCCGGGTTCGAGGGCATCGATGTGTACCTGAAGGATGAGTCGAGCCATCCCACCGGTAGCCTCAAGCACCGGCTGGCGCGCTCGCTGTTCCTGTATGCGCTGGCCAATGGCTGGCTGCGCGAAGGGCGACCGGTGATCGAGGCGTCCAGCGGCTCGACGGCGGTGTCCGAAGCCTATTTCGCGCGCCTGCTCGGCCTGCCGTTCATTGCAGTGATCCCGGCCACCACCTCGCCTGAAAAGATCGCCGCGATCGAGTTCCAAGGCGGCCGCTGCCATCTTGTCGAACGTGCCTGCGACCTCAACTGTGATTCGGAGAAGCTGGCCCGTGAAACCGGTGGCCACTTCATGGACCAGTTCACCTACGCTGAGCGCGCGACCGACTGGCGTGCCAACAACAACATCGCCGAGTCCATCTTCAAGCAGATGGCCGAAGAGCCCAGCCCGGTTCCGGAATGGATCGTGTGCAGCCCCGGCACCGGCGGTACCGCCGCCACCCTGGGCCGCTATGTCAGCTACCGCCGCCACGACACCCGCATCCTGTGCGCGGACCCGGAAGTGTCGGTGTTCTTCGACGGCTACCGGGCCGCCGTGGCCGGTGAACAGGACTGGCGCGACCTGACCTGCACTGGTGGTTCGCGCGTGGAAGGCATCGGCCGGCCACGGGTGGAGCCGAGCTTCATCCCGACCAGCGTCGATGCGATGGTCAAGGTACCCGACGCACTGAGCCTGGCCGCGATGCGCCATGTCAGCCGCCAGCTCGGCCGCCGTGTCGGTGGCTCGACCGGCACCAACTTCATCGGCGTGCTGCAGGCGGCGCAATGGATGCGCGAGGCGGGCCACCGGGGCAGCATCGTCAGCATCCTGTGCGACAGCGGCGAACGCTATGCGCAGAGCTATTACGACCCGGCGTGGTACCTGCGCCAGGGTATCGATGTCGACGGCGCCGATGCGCAGCTGGCCGCTGCGGTGGCCGGGCAGGGCTTGCCCGAGCTGCCGTGGTGCAGCCTGGAAGCGCTGTAGCACGGACGACGCTCGCGCGGGGCCATGCCGGCGAAAGCGACGGTGTCTCAGTACCCCGCCGCGGTGAACGCGTCGAGCACCGCGTCGCGAAGCGCATCAGGCAACGCCTCGATGTCCATCGCACGATCATCCAGGTGCAGGGTGGGATCCAGGATGCTGGCGCGGCCCTGGGCCAATGCCTGCAACCACAGCAGCACGCAGATCACGAACTCGCGCTCATGGCCCAGCTGCAGCTGGCTGGCGCCGCGCTCGACCACTTCGAACGGGTACCACTCCTGGCTTTCATTGAACGTGCCGCCCTGCTGCAGCACCGCCTGCAACTGCTGCAGGTGGCGCGGGGCGTCGTCGCCGGCATCGCACAGCGCGGCGATCCAGGCCAGTTCGGCCGCGCTGGCAGACAGTGCCAGCGACCGCGCCGGTGAGGCGGATGCAACTGCAGCCAGACCATCCATGTAGGGCCTCGTTCGGTACGTGCCGCTGCGGACTCCCCCGCACCCAGAGCTTCGGGGGGCGTGCGTAAGGCCGATGTGAATGCCGTGCCCCCTTGTCAGCGATGCCTGGCAGCGCCATATCTACCGGGCTGCCCGCCTGCCGGGCCCGTACCCTGGAGACCTGCCGTGACCGTTGCCAACCCCCTGCTCGATTTTTCCGGCCTGCCGCGCTTCGAGGCGATCCGCCCCGAGCACGTGGCGCCGGCGCTGGATGTGCTGCTGGCCGAGGCCGAAGCCGCCGTCAGCGCAGCCGAGCAGGTGCAGCCGGTCACCTGGCAGACCTTCGTGACCCCGCTGGACGATGCCACCGAGCGCCTGTGGCGCGCCTGGGGCCTGGTCGGCCACCTGCAGGGCGTGGTCAACACCCCGGAGCTGCGCGAGGCCTACAACAGCAACCTGCCGCGAGTGACCCGCTTCGCCAGTGCGCTGGGGCAGAACCTGGCGCTGTATCGGCAGTACCAGGCGCTGGCCGCCAGCCCGGAGGCGGCGCATTTCGATGAAGCCCAGCGCAAGGTGCTGGACAACACCCTGCGCGACTTCCGCCTCGGCGGCGCCGAGCTGGCGCCCGAGGCCCAGCAGCGTTTTGCTGCGATCAAGGAAGAACTGTCGGCGCTGTCGGCGAAGTTCTCGCAGAACGTGCTCGACGCTACCGATGCCTGGTCGCTGATCATCGAAGACGAAGCGCGGCTGAAGGGCCTGCCGGAAGACGTGAAGGCCACCGCGCATGCCGCAGCACAGAAGGACGGCAAGGCCGGCTGGAAACTGACCCTGCAGATGCCGTGCTACCTGCCGGTGCAGACCTGGGGCGAGGACCGCGACCTTCGCGAGATCCTGTACCGCGCCAGCGCCCAGCGTGCGTCCGAATTCGGCGATGACGCACTGGACAACAGCGGCAACATCGACCGCATCCTTGCCCTGCGCGCCGAACTGGCTGCGTTGCTCGGCTTCGATTCGTACGGCCATTACTCGGTGGCGACCAAGATGGCGCAGGACCCGGCCGAAGTGCTCGGTTTCCTGCGTGACCTGGCCGCGCGTGCCAAGCCGTTCGCGGCCAGGGACCGCGCCGAGCTGGAGCAGTTCGCGCGCGAACAGCTCGGCATCGACAGCCTGCAGGCCTGGGACCTGGCCTTCGCCGCCGACCGCCTGAAGCAGGCGCGTTACAGCTATTCCGAGCAGGAGGTGAAGCAGTATTTCACCGAGCCGAAGGTACTGGGTGGCCTGTTCTCGGTGATCGAGCAGCTGTACGGCCTGCGCGTGCAGGAGGACAGCGCGCCGGTGTGGCACGAGGATGCGCGCTTCTTCCGGTTGGTCGATGCGCAGGGCGCGCTGGTTGGCCAGTTCTACCTGGACCTGTACGCCCGCGAGGGCAAGCGCGGCGGGGCGTGGATGGATGATTGCCGCAACCGTCGCGTGCGCACCGACGGCAGCGTGCAGACGCCGCTGGTCTACCTGGTGTGCAACTTCGGCCGCGGTGCCAACGGCAAGCCGGCCACCTTCAGCCACAACGAAGTGACCACGCTGTTCCATGAGATGGGCCACGGCCTGCACCAGCTGCTGACCCGCATCGGCGAACTGGGCGTGGCTGGCATCAACGGCGTGGAATGGGATGCGGTGGAGCTGCCCAGCCAGTTCATGGAGAACTTCTGCTGGGAATGGGACCACCTGCAGGCGATGACCGCGCACGTGGACAGTGGCGAGCCGCTGCCGCGCGCGCTGTACGAGCGCATGCTGGCCGCGCGCAACTTCCACAGCGGCATGGCCACCGTCCGCCAGCTGGAGTTCGGCCTGTTCGACATGCTGCTGCACAGCCAGTTCGAACCAGCGCAGGACAGCGTGCTGGCGCTGCTCGACCGCGTGCGCGCGGAAGTGGCGGTGAACCACCCGCCGGCCTGGAACCGCTTCCCGCACCAGTTCAGCCACATCTTTGCGGGCGGTTACGCCGCGGGTTACTACAGCTACAAGTGGGCCGAGGTACTCAGCGCCGACGCCTATGCCGCCTTCGAGGAAGCGCCGCAGGCACTGGCTGAAACCGGCGCACGCTTCCGTGATGAGATCCTGTCGCGCGGTGGCAGCCGCCCGGCGGCGGACAACTTCAAGGCGTTCCGCGGCCGTGCTCCGCAGATCGATGCGCTGCTGCGCCACTCGGGCATGGCGTAAACGCAAAAAAACGCGGTGCATCCCGGTAGCGCCGGGCCATGCCCGGCGAGCGCGCAGCGCGGCGCGGCAAGAAGAGCCGCCGGGCATGGCCCGGCGCTACCGCACAGCGGTCATTCGGCGTAGATCATCTTCCGGGTCATGCCGCCGTCGACGATGAAATCCTGGCCGGTGCTGAAACCGGACAGTGATGACAGCAGGTACACGGCCAACGCACCGATGTCCTCCGGCTGGCCGACGCGGCCGACCGGGTGTTGCGCATGGTCGGTGGCCGAATACTCCGGTGCGTGTCGCCGTGAGGGTGCCTGCCACTCGCAGGTGCCGATCCAGCCGGGACTGATGCTGTTCACCCGCACCGCCGGGCCGCTGCTGATCGCCAGCGCATGGGTGAACGCCACCAGTCCGCCCTTGGCTGCGGCATAGGCTTCGCTGTGTGCTTCGGATTGCCAGGCGCGGGTCGAAGCGATGTTGATGATCGCACCGGCGGCGCTGGCGGTCAGCGCCGGCAACGCATGCTTGCTGCACAGGAACGCGCCGTGCAGCGAAGACAGCCGGCGCTGCCACTCGTCCCAGTCCATGTCCTGCAGCAGCGTGCCGTGCGGGCTGGCAATCCCCGCGTTGTTGACCAGGCCGTCGATGCGGCCGAAACGCTGCAGGGCCACGGCGATGAAGGCGCGCACGCTGGCTTCGTTGGTGATGTCCAGGCGCTGGAACGCGGCATCCTCACCACGCTGCCATTCCGCCAGGCACGCCTCGCCGGCCTCCACGTCGAGGTCGCCGATCAGCACGCGGCCACCGGCGCCGAGCACGGCCTGCGCGATGCCACGGCCGATGCCGTTGGCGCCGCCGGTGACCAGCACCACCTTGCCCGACAGCGGCGCGGCCGGCCAAGCGGCAATCGGCGGCACCGTGCTCACGACAGGTCTTCGCCACGCAGGCGGCGATGCCAGCCGTCCACGCCGATGCGGTCCAGGGTCTGGATGTTGCGCTCGACGATCACGTCCGGATCCGGATAGACGTCCACCGCGCGCGCCACGCTGTCTTCGCGCAGCAGGTGCAGGGTGGGGAAGGGCGCGCGATTGGTGTAGTTGCTGGCGTCGTCCGCGGCCACGCCGTCGAACTGGTAGTCGGGGTGGAAGCTGGCCACCTGCAGGATGCCCTGCAGGTCCAGCGCCTCGATCGCCGCGTCGGCGTTGTCGAGGAAGTCGTTGTAGTCGAGGAAATCGGTCAGCACCTGCGGATGCACGATCAGCGTGGTATCGATCTGCTCGGCCGGCGTATCGCGCAACAGGACCAGTTCCTCGGCCAGCTGCTCAACCAGGGCTTCCGTCGTGGTCGCATCGCTGAGCACGATGCGGACCTGGTCCTTCACGTAGACCGCCTTGGCGAACGGGCACAGGTTCAGGCCGATGACGATGCGTTCCAGCCACAGGCGGGTGGCGGCGATCGGGTCCTCGGTGGGCAGTTGGGCGTCGGTCATGGCGGGCACGTCGGCTGGCGGGGCGGACATTGTAGGCGCGTCGCTTGCAACGCGCCGTCTTACCGCAGGTGCCGGCGCCGGGCCATGCCCGGCGGCCAGATCAATCGCGGAAATTGTTGAACTGCAGCGGCAGCTCGAACTTGCCGGCCTTGAGCACGGCGATGGCGTCCTGCAGGTCATCACGCTTCTTGCCCTGCACGCGCAGCTTGTCGCCATTGATCTGGCTTTCAACCTTCAGCTTGGCCTCCTTCAGCGCAGCGGCGATCTTCTTGGCGATCTTCTGCTCGATGCCCTGCTTGACCGTGATCTTCTGCCGGGCCTGGGCCAGGTTGGTCTCGATGTCGCCGAATTCGAGGCTGAGCACATCGATGCCGCGCGCGGCCAGGCGTGCACGCAGGATGTCGTTCATCTGCTTGAGCTGGAACTCGGTCGGCGCGAACTGGTTGATCACATCGCCATCGCGTTCGAACTTGGCATCCACGCCCTTGAAATCGAAGCGGGTGGCCAGTTCGCGGTTGGCCTGGTCGATGGCGTTGGTCAGTTCGTGGGTGTCGACTTCAGACACGACGTCGAAGGAAGGCATGGGCGGTGCTCCGCAGGATTCAGTGGCAGCCATTCTATCGCGAGGGCCCCATGCCCGCCCTTTGTAGAGTCGAGCCCACGCTCGGCGGCTTTGTGAAGGGCAGCCGAGCGTGGGCTCGGCTCTACAGAAAGCGACGACCGGGCGATAATGGGCCATGAACGTGCAACGCTCCCCTTCGCGTGCGGTGGCCTGGATGGTCGCTGCAGTCGCCTGTTTCTCGCTGATGGACGCTGGCATGAAGCAGCTGTCGGCCAGCTACCCCACCCTGGAAGTAACCTTCCTGCGCGGCGCGGCCTCGTTGCCGTTCGTGCTGGTCTGGGTGCTGGCCAGCGCCGGGCCGCGTTCACTGGTGCCGCGCCGCTGGGGGCTGCACCTGCTGCGTGGTGCGCTGGGCATGGCGATGATCGGCTGCTTCGTGTTCGCCCTGCGCGACCTGCCGCTGTCCACTGCCTACACCATCTATTTCGTTGCCCCGCTGCTGATCGCCGCATTGTCGGTGCCGCTGCTGGGCGAGCGGGTCGGGCCACGGCGCTGGGTCGCCATCGGGATTGGCCTGGTCGGTGTGCTGGTGGTGCTGCGGCCGGGCGTCGATGGCTTCATCTCGGTGCCGGGGCTGATGGTGCTGGCCGCGGCCACCGCCTATGCCGTAGCCGCGATCACGGTCAGCCTGTTGACCCGCACAGATACCTCGCAGTCGATGGTGGTCTGGTTCCTGGTGATCATGGCCATCGGTGCCGGGCTGCTGGCCCTTCCCGGCTGGGTGCCACTGCAGCTGGCACATGCGCCGCTGATCGGTGGCATGGGCCTGGCCGGGGCGCTGGGCCAGATCGCCCTGACCAGGGCCTTCCAGCTGGGCGAGGCCTCGATGATCGCGCCGTTGGAGTACAGCGGGCTGGTCTGGGTGATCGGTTGGGACCTGGCCTTCTGGGGCCAGCTGCCCGATGGCTATACCTGGGTGGGCGCGGCGATCATCGTGGCTTCGGGGCTTTACCTGCTGCACCGCGAGCGGGTGAACCGGCAGGAGCCGCCGAAGCCGCTGGATCATCCCTGAACCGGTTTGGCCGGGAAGCGGGGTCAGAGCCCCTGCGGGGATCCGACCCCGGAACCCGCGCCGGAGCAGGTACGTTAGAACCAAAAGGAATAACATTCTGGCCCATGGCGCGGGCGCGCGACCGCCTGCGCTGGTAGGCTGCACGCCCCCTTCCGTCACCCAGCCGGTGAGCCACGCCCGTGATCGAGTTCCAGCGCCTGCACAAATCCTATGCCGTTGCCGGCCGCGAGATCAGCGCGCTGCAACCGTTGGACCTGACCATCGAGGCCGGTGAGGTTTTCGGCATCATCGGCCATTCCGGCGCCGGCAAGTCGACCCTGATCCGCATGATCAACCGCCTGGAAGAACCCAGCGGTGGCCGGCTGCTGATCGGTGGTGAGGATGTCACCGCGCTGGACGCGGACGGCCTGCGCGCGCTGCGCCGGCGCATCGGCATGATCTTCCAGCATTTCAATCTGCTGTCGTCGCGCACGGTGGCGGGCAATGTCGCCTTCCCGCTGGAACTGGCCGGCACGCCGAAGGCGGAAATCGACGCGCGCGTGGCCGAGCTGCTGCAGACCGTGGGCCTGGAAGCGCATGCGCAGAAGTATCCGGCGCAGCTGTCCGGTGGCCAGAAGCAGCGCGTCGGTATCGCCCGCGCGCTGGCGACCCGTCCACAGATCCTGCTGTGCGACGAGGCCACCAGTGCGCTCGACCCGCAGACCACTGCTTCGGTGCTGTCGCTGCTGTCGAAGATCAATCGCGAGCTCGGCCTGACCATCGTGCTGATCACCCACGAGATGGA
Source organism: Stenotrophomonas sp. DDT-1 (assembly GCF_001580555.1). Classification (NCBI taxonomy): domain Bacteria; kingdom Pseudomonadati; phylum Pseudomonadota; class Gammaproteobacteria; order Lysobacterales; family Lysobacteraceae; genus Stenotrophomonas; species Stenotrophomonas sp. DDT-1. The sequence continues at coordinate 3,891 of NZ_LEKR01000030.1, read as the reverse complement.
CGTGATCCGCCGTGTCTGCGACCGCGTTGCGGTGCTCGATGCCGGCCAGATGGTCGAAACCGGTCCGGTCACCCGGGTGTTCCTGCACCCGCAGCATCCGACCACGCGCCGGTTCGTCAGCGAGTCGGAGCATGTGGACGAGGGCGCGCTGCACCGTGATTTCGATGCCGTTGGCGGCCGTATCGTGCGCCTGACCTTCCTCGGTGGCGACACCTACGAACCCCTGCTCGGCAGCGTCGCGCGGCAGACCGGGGTCGACTACAACATCCTGTCCGGGCGTATCGACCGGATCAAGGACACCCCGTATGGCCAGCTGGTGGTCGCCCTGGTGGGCGGCGACCAGTCCGCCGCGCAGGCTGCCTTCGTGGCCGCCGGCGTGCACGTCGAGGAGCTGCGTCGATGATCATTGCTGCTGCTGGCGGCTTCTTCCGTCACCTGGATGCGGGCAAGTGGGCCGACATCGGCCAGGCCACCTTCGACACCCTGCTGATGCTGCTCGGTTCGCTGCCGCTGACCCTGGCCATCGGCCTGCCGCTGGGCGTGCTGCTGTACCTGTTCGGCGCACCACAGATGAAGCGGAGGCCGTTCGCCTATGGCGCGCTGGCACTGGTGGTGAACCTGCTGCGCTCGGTGCCCTTCATCATCCTGATGATCGTGCTGATTCCGGTCACGTTGTTCCTGATGGGAACCTCGCTGGGCGTGCGCGGCGCGATCGTACCGCTGGTGATCGGCGCAGCGCCGTTCTATGCGCGCCTGGTCGAGACCGCGCTGCGCGAAGTGGATCGAGGCGTCATCGAGGCGACCCAGGCGATGGGCGCCACCACCTGGCAGCTGGTGACCCGCGTGCTGCTGCCGGAAGCGCGCCCCGGCCTGATCGCCGGTGCCACCGTCACCACCGTGGCCCTGATCGGCTTCACTGCGATGGGCGGTGCGATCGGTTCCGGTGGCCTCGGCGACCTGGCGTTCCGCGATGGCTACCAGCGTTCGCACACCGACGTGGCCCTGGTCACCGTGGTCCTGCTGCTGGTCCTGGTGCAGCTGCTGCAGATGCTCGGCGACCGCCTGGTCGCGCATTACAGCCGCAAGTAACCCGGTGCCGGGCGTCGCCCGGCGTCGTTCGGGTAGCGCCGGGCCATGCCCGGCGGCGGCATGACGCAATCGATCCATTGAAAACCTGAATCACCGAACCGGGACTGGCAGCACATCCAGTTGCTTGGTATATTCCGTGTGACGTAATACGTTTTGCGGAATGATCCGGTCCTTCCGTTGCAAGCACACCCGCGCCTTGTTTGAAGGCCACTGCGTGCGCGCCTGGCTGCCGATTCGACGGGCAGCGGAACGCAAGCTGCAGATGCTTGACTCGGCACAGACGCTGGCGTTCCTGCGCAGTCCGCCCGGCAACCGGTTGGAGGCACTGGCTGGCGACCGCAAAGGGCAGCACAGCCTGCGAATCAACGATCAGTGGCGGCTGTGTTTCATCTGGACCGACAGCGGTCCGCAATCCGTGGAAATCGTTGACTACCACTGAGGCATTCGCCATGAAGCCAACCAACAATCGCATGCGGGCCATCCATCCCGGCGAGATCCTGCGAGAGGAGTTCCTTTCCCCGCTGGCTCTGAGCGTGAATGCACTGGCGAGGGAACTGGATGTTCCGGCCACCCGCCTGCATGCCATCGTCCATGGCGAACGTGCGATCACCGCCGACACTGCTGCCCGGCTGGCGCGCCATTTCGGAGGTGATGCCGCATCGTGGCTGGCGCTGCAGGCGACTTACGACTTGAAGACGCTGCCCACGCTTGGCGAGATCGAGCGCCGCGTGCAGCCGCGGGCGGCGTAAGGCACGTCACGTCCGCCGGGCATGGCCCGGTATCGTTCAGGTAGCGCTGGGCCATGCCCGGCGACGCTTTCTCAGCGCACGTTCGGGACTTCGTAGCCCAGCTTGCCGACCTGGTCGACGTGCTGCGGCACGCGCTTGAGCTTGTCGGTGTTCACGCCGTACTCGTCGCGCAGGCGCTCGGCCAGCTCCTTGTACAGGGCTTTGTCCATGTCCGGCGTGCGCGAGAAGATCCACGCCATCTCGCGGCCCGGGTAGCCGATCAGTGCCCACGAATAGTCCGGGGCGACGTCCAGCACCCGGGAGTGGGTCGGCACCACGCGGTAGAACCAGGTGCGCCAGCCGTGGTTGCCGCTGTCCGGGTCGACGCTGGCGCGTGCGCGGATCTCCTGCAGGGGTTCGCCGAAGCCGTCGCGGTAGCGGTAGGTGATGCCGACCTTGTGCTCGTCGCGCAACTCGTACTCGTTGACGCTGGCGACGTGCCCGCGTTCGATGAAGTTCGGCACGCGGCCGATCACGTACCAGGTGCCCATGAAGCGCTTGAGGTCGATCGGGGCATCCGGATCGGCGCGCGGGGCGCTGGCACGGGGTGATGGCGGCTCACCGACCGCCATGGCGGGGCCCGCCAGGGACAGGGCCAGCAACACGGCGCAGAGCGGGCGGATCGAAGTCATGCGGGAGCGGGCTCAGGAGGGCTTTGCCTGAGCATGGTCGACTGAGCGTGCGCGATCCGTCAATGGTGTCGCAATCTGTGAGAAGGGGCTTGCCCAAGCTGTGTTGCATTGTCTACCGGAGAAGGCCCATGAACACACGTTCCGTCCGTCACCCTGCAACTGAACGCATCATCGAACGCGCCGACCCGCGCCTGCTGCGTGGCGTGCGGCAACTGGTGCTGGCCGGACTGGCGCTGGTACTGGTCTGGCCAGCGGCACGTGGCAGCAGCGCGTGGTTGGGCTGGCTGCCGATGTGGCTGATCGGCATGCCGCTCGCGGCCTGGTGGGCGCTGTTGCGCTTCCCGCTGCCGCGCCTGTCGCGGCTGCCGAAGGTGCGGCGTACCGGTGGACAGGCGCGTCGCCGGCGCGGCCCGGCGGCCACGGCCTGACCTTCGACACGGGGGAGGCCGCGGCATTCCGTGCTAGCGTTCCACGGCTTATGACTGCCTGGAGCTGCAATGTCACGACTCGCTTCCGCCTGCCTGTTGGCCGGCATGATGACCGCTGCCTCGGTGGGGACCGCCGTGGCCGCTGAAGATACCGACCGCTACGCCTGGCTGGAGGACGTCACCGGCGACAAGCCGCTGTCCTGGGTCAAGGAACAGAATGCCAAGTCCGAGGCGCGCCTGGCGCAGACCCCGGCCTTCAAGCAGATGGAGACCCGCATCCGCGAGGTGCTCGACTCCGATGCCAAGATTCCGGGCGTGCAGAAGATCGGCGACTACTACTACAACTTCTGGAAAGACCAGCAGCACGAGCGCGGCCTGTGGCGGCGCACCACCCTGGCCGAGTACCGCAAGGCGTCGCCGCAGTGGGAGACCGTGCTCGACCTGGATGCGCTGAACAAGGCCGAGGGTGAGAACTGGGTCTGGCACGGCGCCGATTGCCTGCGCCCGGATTACAGCCGTTGCCTGATCGCGCTGTCGCGCGGCGGCGCCGACGCCGACGTCACCCGCGAGTTCGACCTGGCCAACAAGACCTGGATCAAGGACGGCTTCTTCCGTCCGGAGTCGAAGGGGGGCCTCAACTGGGTCGACCGCGACACCGTGTTCGTCTACACCGACTTCGGTGCCGGCACGATGACCACGTCCGGCTATCCGCGCGTGGCCAAGCTGTGGAAGCGCGGCACGCCGATGGCCTCGGCCACCGTGGTGTACGAAGGCAAGCCGGAAGACATGTACATCGCGGCGATGCACGATGACACCCCGGGCTTCGAGCGCAACCTGGTCAGCCGCACGCTGGCGTTCTACAACAACGAGCTTTACCTGCGTGGCGACGACGGCACGCTGACCAAGATCGACGCCCCGAACTCGGCCGAGAAGGGCCTGCACAAGCAGTGGCTG